>NZ_ABHH01000001.1:0-171314 GCF_000171855.1 Carnobacterium sp. AT7
ATGATCCGGAATTAGGTTCTATGGGATTAGCTGCTGTTTCTATTACATACCCGGTGACATTAGTCTTACTGGCATTTGCCTTAATGGTAGGTGTTGGAGGATCGACTCGTTTCTCCATTAGTCTGGGT
Organism: Carnobacterium sp. AT7; assembly: GCF_000171855.1. Lineage (NCBI taxonomy): Bacteria > Bacillati > Bacillota > Bacilli > Lactobacillales > Carnobacteriaceae > Carnobacterium > Carnobacterium sp. AT7. The sequence goes on from NZ_ABHH01000001.1 coordinate 129, forward strand.
AAAAAAGAAAATGAAAAAGCTAAATTCTTTTTAGGAAACGGAGTAACATTAGCTATCATGGCTGGACTGCTCTTTATGATTTTAGGGAACGTTTTTATCGAACCTATCTTACGTATCCTAGGTGCCAGCAGTGCTGTTCTGCCTTATGCTACAGATTACCTAAGCGTCATTTTATATGGTGCTGTCTTCCAAAGTGTCGCGATGGCCTTGAACAATTTTTCAAGAGCAGATGGAAATCCACGCAACTCCATGATCAGTATGATGATTGGTGCTGGATTTAATATCATTTTTGATTACATCTTTATCGTACAAATGGGTTGGGGTATGAAAGGAGCTGCTTATGCAACAATTGGTGGTCAATTTCTTTCGATGACTTGGCAACTTGCTTATTTCTTAGGACCTAAAGCCAATGTTCAATTGGCCATTCAAAATATGAAACTAAAGGCAGCTTATGTAAAAGACATTTTAACTACTGGCATACCAGCATTCTTACTTCAAATTGCTAATAGTGTACTGAATATTGTCATCAATGCCAGTTTAGTTGCATATGGCGGAGATATCGCCATATCCGTTGCGGGAATTATCACCAGTGCAACAACTATCATTATTATGATGGTTTCTGGGTTGATTCAAGGTCTGCAACCAATTATCAGTTACAATACAGGTGCGGATCGAACCGACCGTGTAAAAGAAGCGTTGAAAATAGCCAGCATTATTGGTGGAATCATCAGTACTATTGGTTTCTTGGTTTTTCAATTTTATCCTGAATTTGTCATTACCTTATTTAACCAAGAAACAGCCGTTGTTGACTTAGGTGTCAACGCTATTCGCATATGGACCGCTGCTTTCCCACTAGTTGGTATCCAAATTGTTTGGGCTAGTTACTTTCAAGCTGTCGGAAAAGTGCGATTGGCCAGCTTTTTAAATTTAGCCCGCCAAATCATCTTTTTGATTCCTTTAATTTTAATCCTGTCTCCTATTTTCGAACTTAATGGGATTTATGTATCTGTTCCGCTTGCTGAGGGATTGGCGTTTGTAGTTACCTTTATCTTTTTAAAAAGTCAGTTCAAAACAACTCAACACCCGCTTTAATCATACAAAAAGACTCGAGATAACTTCTTCAAGTTGTCTCGAGTCTTTTTTTGTATAGTTAGCTATGTCGCTGAAGCCGACCGGCAGTTTGCATGGTACAGTGGAGAGAAAATTTGGTTTCACTGTATCCTGCACAGGTCTTGCACAAACAAGTGACGCATGAACGTGGTCTCACTGTATCATGGAACCCGACTGCACGATACAGTGACGCAAAAAAAACAGTTCACTCTATCGTGCAATCCGAAAAGAGTGAACTATTTTTAGTTTTGATACCATTCTGGGCGTTCATCAAAGTAAAAGACACCAATACCGCCGATTCCAATGTGCGTTCCAAGCACTGCACCAATTCTAAATACTTGCGTTTGGCAATCTGGTAGTGCTTTTTTAATCATTGCTTCAACTTTCCTAGCTGTTTCTTCATCATCGCCATGACTAATGCCAATGGTTTGATCTTTAAAGTTGTCGGCCCCTTGTTTCACATCGTCAATTAGTTTCTTGTAGAGCTTTTTCTCCCCACGAACGAGTTTGCTCAATTGTATAAAGCCATCTTTGATTGTTAAATAAGGTTTGATATTCAGCGCTGTTCCTACGTAGCCAGCCGTTTTGTTCACACGTCCGCCTTTAACCAGCCAATCTAATTCTCTTAAGGTGAATTTATAGTGGACATGCTCGATATTCCATTCCATTTGGCTAACAACTTTTTCAAATGATTCACCAGCTTCAATCATTTTTAAAGCCTGCAGCGCAATCAAAGCTCCTCCGCCAGCTCCACCTCTTGAATCGATTAACGCAATTTTCCGCTCGGGGTTAGTCTTTTTGTATTCTTCAATGATCTGGTAAGCAAATTGATACGTTCCAGACATTTCTGATGAAAAAGTCAGATAAATCATATCTTCATTTTTTAGAATATTTTTATCTACTGCTTTCGTAAGAGATTCATACGAAATTTGAGACGTTTTTGGCACTACTCCTGAGCGCATCGCTTCGTAAACTGCGTCTACTGTTATTTCCTCACCATCCAAATACGTTTGATTTTCTAACGTTATGCTCAGAGGAATAACATCAAAATCATACTGCTGCTCCATTTCTAAGTTTTGATCACACGTTGTATCAATCATTAATTTTGTCAATTTTCTCTCACCTTATCTTCTTAAATTTACCAAACAACTTTTTTTATGCTAACCCTTATTTTGAATCAGGATAAGTTTTTTTAATGTAGTTAACGCTGTCTTGTACTAACTCTTTCAATACAGCTGGATCAATGTCAGAAACTTTTTTAATGTACAAACAACCTTTTCCCATTTTATGCTTACCTAATCGGCTAAGCTTTTCTTCTCTTATTTCGTCTTCTGGTTGAGAAAGATAAATACTGATTTGCGCTTTTCTAGGGGAAAAGCCAATTGGAGCAGCATCCCCTTCATGACCGCTTGCATATTTGTAATGATAGCGACCAAAACCAATAATGTTCGCTCCCCACATTTTAGGTTCATAACCTGTCTCTGCACTAAATAATTGAATCAACTGATGTGCATCTTGACGCTTCTTCTCGTCTTCAATTTCTTCTACAAATTTTGAAACATTTCCTGCTGTTTCTTGCAGTTTATTTTCAGCCATTTTAAAGCCCCCTCATTCGTCTTCCTTTTTATTTATTGTGCTGTTTTTTTCAGTTTTAGTGCCTCTTCAACAGTCAACGATTGAGTAAAATAGTTAGCACAGACTGAAACCAAATGTTGGAGAGGATCTGTTCCATAAATTTTTTGCGTCTTTTTCATTTGTCTTAAAAAGAGAGAATCATTATTTTTTAAGTCTTTATTCATTTTAGAGGAAACCGCTTTACTTATAGCTTTACTTATAATAGAAGAAACAAGTTAATCGGGTAAGTTGAGTGTCACATCATCAGCCATATGTGGCGATGGTCCATTCGTTAAAGCTGTAATTATCAAGTAACTCTTTCATTACCGTTTAGTCCTATTCTACCGTATTTCAATCCATTCGTAAAATCGGCAAAAAAGACATAAGAGATTTAACTTCTTATGCCTCTTCATTTGATACTTAAGCTTGCATTCCACTCATATCTGCATACATGACTTCCCATAGATGTCCGTCTAGATCTTTAAAACGGCGATAGTACATCATAGCTTCTTCTTCGTCACTTAATTTAGTTGTTTTGTCTACTGCTCCATTGTTAATAGCTTTGGTCAATAATTCATCAACTACTTCTTTTGATTCCACTTGGATAGCAATAATCACTTCATTTTCCTTTGAAGTATCGGCTATTCCCAGATGGGTAAAACTCGTAAAAAATGCTTCTGTTAACAGCATCACAAAAATTGATTCATTAATAATTAAGCTCGCACCTTTGTCATCTTTGAAATTTTCATCGAACTCAAATCCAAGTGCACTAAAAAAAGCAATCGATTTCGTAAGATCCTTAACCGGTAAATTCATATATATCGCTTGCACTCCAACCGTCATTTCTCACACCTCCTTTGTTTGGATAATTTATTCATTATCAGTATACTCGTAATATTGCTCTTTTACCAAACAGCTGTTTTGCATATTTCCTTGGTCTATTACCATAAGCTAGGCGTTTTGTTTGATTATTTGGCAGCAAAAGCTTATGCTTAAATCACTCATTACCTATTAACTGGCACAAAAGAACCCATTAGTTCTGTGCTTATAAAGGAGAAAACACTATGATTGATCAAGATATTACAATTGTTTCAGCTACAGATGACGGATTTGTGCCTCATTTAGCGACATTATTTTTATCGATTTTAAAAACAAAAAAAGACGAAACAAAGATCAACTTTTATGTGATCGACGACAATATATCTTTGACCTCTAAAGATGCTCTAAACCGCATGATAAATGAATACAATGCTTCGATAAGCTATTTGCAAATTGATACGCTCAAATTTGAAGATATGGTAGAAAGCGACCGTATTCCTAAAACGGCTTACTTCAGAATTGCGATTCCTAACTACCTTAAACATACCGTTATTAAACGAGCTATTTATTTGGATTGCGATATCATTGCTAAGGAAGATATTGAAAATATTTGGAACATCGATTTAGGTGACAACTTATTAGCAGCCGTTGAAGATGCTGGTTTCCATGCCCGATTAGATGCAATGGAAATTGACGCTGAGTCAAATACTTATTTTAATTCTGGTATGATGATTATTGATGTTGAAAAGTGGCGCGCAGAAAAGATATCTGAGCAAGTGCTAAAATTTGCTACTGAAAATTCAGATGAGTTAAGATTCCACGACCAAGATGCGCTGAATGCTATTTTGCATGACCGCTGGTTGGTTCTTCATCCTAGATGGAATGCACAAGCCTACATTATCACGAAAGAAAAAAAACACCCAACTAAAATTGGGAACCTAGAATACACAGAAGCTCGTAATGAACCCGCTTTGATTCACTATAGCGGTCATGTCAAACCATGGCAAAGTGAGTCGGATCACCCTTTCCGTGATGAGTATTTAAATGTTCGAGCTGAAACGCCCTTTCCTATGGAAGAGGACTAAAATTAAAAGAGGAACAAAGGACGGTTAGATTCCTTTGTTCCTCTTTTTGATTGTTCAAATATTTCTACTAAACTCATCAATTATTGTTAATCCTCATGGTAGTTACAATTGGATTAAGCACGTTCCGTATGCGTAAATTTATAGAACTTAAATGGGGTTTATGTAACATACGGACATTATTTGTAAAATTTTATCGTACTATCCTCAGAGTTCTATTCGTTCAATGGAATGGATTTCAACTTCTCCGTTGTCTTCAATCTCTTGGATTACTTGATCCAATATTTGTTGGCTCAACTTACGATTGTTGCTCACTACAGCTATTCCCAATACACCTTGGTTCAACGTATCTTGAGCTTCAACTTCAGAAATACTGACATTGAACTTATTTTGAGATTTTTTAATAATGCTCTTTATTACACTGCGTTTATCTTTTAACGAATAAGAGTTGTAAATGAGAAATGATACTTTCATACCCAAGATAATCATAGTTAGTCTCCTTTACTTCGCACCGTTAGTCTCAATGTATTATTTAAAATATGGTTTTAGAGCTACTAACTCTTCTGCATGTAAGGGACGGTAAGATCCCAGCGACAATGTTTTATCTAACTGCAAAGGACCCATTGAAAGTCGTTTCAGGTAAATAACTTTTTTCCCAACAGATAAAAACATCTTTTTCACTTGATGAAATTTGCCTTCGCTAATTTCCAATAACACTCTGCTTTCAGTGTCACTTTGACTAAGAATGGTCAACTGAGCTGGCTTGCATATGACACCTCCGTCAAAAACAATGCCCGCCGTGAAGGCTAATTGGTCGTCATCTGTTACTCGTTCATTGACCACGACTTCATAGCATTTAGTCACTTCTTTTTTTGGAATCAACAATTGATAACCCAATTGTCCATTATTGGTCAACAGAAGCAATCCTTCTGTGTCTTTATCTAAACGTCCCACTGGAAATAAACCTGGCACGCGTTGTGAAGGTTCAATTAAATCAATAACTGTCTGATTCACCGCATCGGACACTGCACTAACCACGCCTGCTGGCTTATGCAACATATAATAGACATGTGGCTGGTAATCGATAGGTACTCCAGCAACGGTCACTTCTTGCAATTGCGGATCTACATTAAGACTATCCACCATAATCGTCTGGCCGTTCACTTGAACTTGCTTGCTTTTGAGTAGTCGTTTGACTGTACGGCGTGAACCAAACCCTGTTTCAAATAATAATTTATCTAACCGCATCCTCTTGCTCCTTCTACTTCTTCTGTATCGCAACTTCTTCTTATGTTTTATAGCTATAGAATACGGTACAACCCCTTAGCTTGTCAATGTGCAAAATTAATTAACTAAACGGTTTTTTACGGTCTTTTTTTGGGATTGCTTGATAGAGTGAGCTGGTTTTTCTGCTTCACTGTAACATGCAACCTACTTCCATGATACAGTGACAACAATTTAACTCGTCACTTGTTCGTGCAACGCTTTTCCATGTTACAGTGGAGCCCAATGCCCCCTCCACTGTAACGTGCACATTACTTTCAAATGAAATGCAGCCTAAAAAAATAGGAATCAAGACAATAAATGCCTCAATACCCATTTAGTAGTGCATCTGTTAATTGTTTAGTTGAGTTCTTAGTTTTTTTGAAAATAAGGCTCGTCTAGTAGAATGGTTTTTTCATTTAGATTCAGAGTTGCTTTTATTCCATAAGGCAATGCACATCTTGGATAAGCATGACCGAAATTAACATTATACAAAATTGGCAACTTTTCATCGTCTATTACATTTAGATAGATATTCTTATACTCTTCGTAGTAAGCTTCATCTTGTGGTTTACCAATGATCAATCCGTTGATGACAGAAAAAATCCCGTTTTCTTTTAAGGTTTCCAACATCTTCTTTAATACACCAGGAGTCGGTTTTTCTTCACTGGTTTCTAGAAATAAAATTTTTCCTTTCCATTCATTTATTGAAGGAAAGAGTTGATATTTTTTACAAATTTCTGCTTCATCTGGATACCGTTCTCCAACTAATAGATCACAGAAACTTTCTATGCACCCACCCAGCAATGAACCTGAAAAGACTCCAGTTCCTTGTAAAACCTCATAGCCATGCTTTTCAGTATGTTGCACACGCTGTTTTCCTAAGGCTTTTTTGGAGAAATCACTCCGCTCTTCATACCAGAATGGGCTTGAATAGATTTCTTTTTGTTCATGACCTTTTAAATAACTTTGTAAAGTCTTTTTTGTATAAGGCAATAATTCAGTAGCCAATTCTGCGATGTCTGTAATAAAACTAGGTCCGTAAAAGGAAACCATTCCTAATTTGTAAAACATCAAATGGTTGATCGTCGAATCAGAAAAGCCAGTAAATAATTTTGAATTTTCTTGAACATTATGTATAAACGCTGTATCTTCAAATAGGTACGGCAGTAAACGGTAGGTATCGTCGCCTCCAATCGCTGCTATTATCCCTTTAATCGTTGTATCTTGAAAAGCGTCTTTAAGATCTTGGGCTCGCGCCTCTGGATGATCTCTTAGATACTCTGTTCCTTTAAGTGTATTTGTCATAAAAACAGCTTCTAACCCTAATTCTTCTAACCGTTTTGTTCCTAAATTAAGTTGGTGGGCACAGGATTCTTCACCTAGAATCCCGCTTGAAAGGCTTATTACGGCTACTTTGTCTCCCTTTTTTAGAGCATGGGGTTTTCTCATGAGTTCCCTCCTAGAAATTTTGTTTGCACTAGTGCTGCTATCAAAATAATTTCAATCTATATCATAAAGATATGAAATCACTTTAGACACAATAAAAAAGTAACCACAATAAAGTATTAAAAAATAGCTCCAAGAATAAATATCAGGGCCTACGGTTAAAAAATCTAATTGTGGCATATGACTTTGCGTAATAGTCGTTAACAGAAGAGACAAGATCACTCTTAAAATTAATAGTATAGAATCTACAAATTCTTCAATCATTTTACACCTCTATATTAGTATACTCTCATTATAAAATTAGTCTTAGTAATAAACCAACTATAAATTTCTTTTTTTTTTTTCAATTCGTCTAATTTCTTCACCATCTATTTTTTTCTTCTTAGTAAATAAACTATTTTGTAGACCAACTTCCTATCCAACAAAAAAGAATCAGAAGTACTCGAACCTGATTAAAATTTTAATACTGTTCACTAATCATTAATACAAAAAAATAGTATTCCCATCCATACTAATAGAGCTAGCTATTCCCTTTTTCCTTAGTTGATTAATCATATGCTACTCTCTCCTAGCTGACAGTTTTCTTATTACCTATATTTCAGATAACCATTATGCATCTTATTTTTTTGACCGTTTATTAAATTTTGAATGAGCCTTTATTTCTACAAATCTGATTTGCGAAGTAGGCAATAGCCAATCAGGATTAATATATATCCTAATCCAATTTTTTGGGTTAATACTTCAAAAATTGCGATACCAAAAATTAAAGTAGCTGAAATTTGATACCCTTGAGATTTTGTTATTCTTTTCACCTTAAACTCCTCCATAAACAATTATAAAAATTCCCTCTTACAAAATTATCTATGAAATTGCTGAATATAAAAAGCACTTATTCGTTTACACGTTAGCAACCATCAGTTGCGCCTTTGCTGTAGCAACGTTTGTAGCCTTTTTAAAGTTAAATTGTTTTTCATCAAAATTGACTAACTATTTTAGAAATCCTTTATTGATGTTTTTATGTCTAGTAATCTAACTAGAGTATTCTCTAACCTTCAATATTATTTAAACTCTTTTCTGACCTTATAAAGTAAAAACAACCCATCCTTTAGAATGAGTTGTTCAGATATACTTGCTTGCTTCTCTTATGCTTAGGTTACTCATTTCACCAGAGTGCTTGTTAATGAAGCTTCTTACCCATTCAGGATTTACTTTGGAATAATCTCGCAAGCTCCAGCCAATTGCCTTATTGATAAAGAACTCATCGCTTCCAAAATTGTTCGTAATAATCTCTTCTAACAATTCTGTTTTTGTTTTTTCTTTTCTGCCAAGTTGATGGTTGATTGCCAATCTTCTTACCCAAAAGTCTTCATCTTCAGACCATTCCAACATTAAACTGTCGACCCTGCTATTTCTAAGACCTATATTTCCAATAATCTTATTAAAAAAATCAATCGTATCCCACCATTGTTTTACTTTAATATAGTTCGTTATTTTGGGTATATCCTCATAAGTAAGATAATTATTCAAAGCAATCAAATAATCCAACACCAAATAGTGCAACTCTCTATGCTCATCTTCATAACATTTATCAAGAAAATTCCAGTCAATAGTCTTAGTCATTTTCTCTTCTTTGATAAATGATTTATAAACTTCTTTTCTTATTGGAGATGGTACACCATAAAAACGAAACTGATTTCTCATATACTTTTCCATCGATTCAGCCTTAGCTTTATCTTCAATTTGTTCAAATTGATCTTTTATAAACAAATATTTATCCATAAGACTATCCTCTCAATCATTTTGTATTCATTATAAATAGTATAAATCATTTGATTTCCATTCACAATAAATAGCTTGATGTTTAAAACTTACTAGCAAATCCGTCTATTCCATAAAAAATTCCTATTAAATCATTAAAAAGATTTAGTAAGAAAAAAACACCCCATTCGTTAGAATGGAGTGTTCAGCAATTTAATATTTAGTCACGAACTAGTAATGCAACACTTTCCACATGAGTGGTTTGAGGGAAAAGATCTACAGGTTGAACTTTTTTAACTGTATATCCGCCTTCTGTAAGTAAAGCTAAGTCACGTGCTAATGTTGCTGGGTTACAACTCACGTAAACCATTTTTGTTGGTTTCATTGCAATAACGGCTTCAGTAAATTCTTTTTCAAGACCTTTACGAGGAGGGTCAACAACTAATAAGTCAGCTGTGCGTCCTTCTTCACTCCATTGAACCATAACTTCTTCAGCAGCACCTGCTTCAAATGTTACATTTTCAATATTGTTTAGTTCCGCATTTGCTTTAGCATTTACTACTGCTGGCTCAATTATTTCAATTCCATAAACATGTTTAGCATTTTTAGCTAATGTTAATGCAATCGTACCAATTCCACTATAAGCATCAATAACGGTTTCTTCACCTGTTAATTCAGCGAAATCTAAAACGGTTTGATACAATTTTTCTGTTTGTTGTGGATTCACTTGGTAGAATGAACGATGAGAAATCTCAAACGTGTTACCTAACAATGTGTCTTTGTATTTGTCTTCGCCATATAAAACAATAGCATCATCACCCATAATTACGTTCGTATGTTTAGGGTTAACGTTTTGTACAATGCTGACAACTTCTGGAATGGCTTCAATAATATCTGGAATGATTTTGCTTGTTGGGAACAATTTAGCTGTTCTCGTTACTAATACAATCATAATTTCCCCAGTGTAATAACCACGACGAACGATAATGTGACGCAAGTTCCCAGTGTTTTCATTTTCGTTGTATGGTTTAACACCATATTCACGCATGATATCACGGACTGCAATAATCGTTTCATCAATTTTAGGATCTTGGATGTAGAAGTTTTCCATTGGAATGACTTCATGACTATTTTTACGGAAAAAGCCCGTTGTCAATTTATCGTTGATTTTACGTACGGGTATTTGCGCTTTGTTACGGTAACCTGATGGATTAGCCATCCCAATCGTGTCATATACCGGTACTTCTGGTAATTTTGCAATACGTTGCATACTGTTCATAACTTGTTGTTTTTTAAAGTTTAATTGTGCTGGGTATCTCATGTGTTGCAACGGCGTAATCCCTACACGCGTATAATTTTCATCTTGAATGACTACACGGTCTTCACTTGAGTTCAAACGGTTCATTACTTTTGCATAACCAAAAGATTTCCCAGTTTTGTGAATTTTCACTTCAACTTGTTCACCAGGTAAAGCATTTTCAATAAATAATGAATAGCCTTGGATTCTTGCTACCCCCATACCCTCATGTGTTAAGTCTTCAATTTTAACGGTGTGTTTTTCATTCTTTTTAACTGGTACTACTTTATCTATTTTCATAAAAAAATCTCCCTTCAATGACCTTGTTTAGTGTCTTATGTTTGAATAATCTGCAATTGACTATTCTTCGTCAGTTAGTACGCCAGATATTTGATACTTTCTATCATCCACTTAACTGGGAGTGTTCCTGACTCGACCGGCTAAAACAGGATGGGAATAAAATACGTTGTTATCTAATGAGTCTAATCTACCTAATAATAGAACCTTTTTAGCTATCTGAAAAGGTTTCTTCCAGTTCTCACAATTTCGAAATAGAGTACTGACTTACAATTATACAAGAAAAGCTGTTTTAATTCAAAGTTTTTTCTTTATTTCTCATTTGCTTCTTTTTTTGACGAATAAACTTCACCGTCTCCATTAATATCGCTGTTGGTCAATTCTTCAACCTCTTTGATAAAAGCATCTTCTACATCTTCAGCAGCTGCATCTTTTTGTTCCACTGCTTTTTGGAGATCAGCTGTGGATGCAATGATTTCAATGTGTTGATGCAAGTTTGTAAACGTAACCGGTGCATCGCCACCGTATTCGCCATCCAAGTTGATCATCATTTTAGAGAAGTCGCCGGAACGGGCAACTATTTTGCTTGTTTTTTTGTAAATGATTTTTGAATTCGTAATATGCTTTCCGCCATTTAAGACTTGAGCTACTAAATACATCATATCTGCCAAATTAGATGTTTTTACGATAATAAGTGTGAATTTCCCATCATCCAATAAAGCATCTGGGGCAATCTGTTCAAATCCACCGATGGAATTGGTCAAAGCTACTAAAAACATGGTAGCTTCTCCTTCAAATATGCCATCATCGTATTCAATATGCATGGGGATTGGTTTAATCCGTGGCAACATTTCCGCGCCTTTAACAAAGTAGGCTAAGTACCCAAAGACTGATTTTAATTGTGACGGAACATCGTACGTTAATTCGGTCAGCATGCCACCGCCGCCGATGTTTATGAAGTAAGACAAATTTTCTCCCATTACAGCTTCGCCCACATCCATGAAGAACGATTGATCTTTTTGAATAATTTTTGCAGCTTCTACTAAATTGTTTCTCGGAATGTGTAAAGCTCTAGCGTAATCATTTGTTGTTCCAGCAGGGATGATAGCCAACTTTGGTCTTTTGTCCAATCCAGCTATTCCGTTTACGACTTCATTAATTGTTCCGTCTCCGCCTGCTGCCACTATCAAATCAAAGCCAGCTTTTGCAGCTCTTTCAGCTTCAAATTGAGCAGAATGCGGTTTCGGTGTTGTCGCATATGCACTCGTTTCGTATCCTGCATCTTCATAAACTTGTAAGATTTCGACTAGATTTTTTTTCACCATTTCACGACCCGAAGTGGGATTATAAATCACTCTTGCTCGCATAAAATTACTCCTTTACTATCACTCCAATTTTTAGCGTTTGCTCAATTCATCATTCAATAACTTGTTGACGACTCCTGGGTTAGCTTGTCCTTTAGTGGCTTTCATGATTTGTCCAACTAAGAAACCGACAGCACGGTCTTTTCCATTTTTAAAATCTTCAATGGATTGTTCATTTTTATCTAAGATATCATTGATAATCGGTAACAGTTTAGCTGGATCGCTTAATTGTACCCATCCATTAGCTTCAACGACTCCTTGAGCGTCTCCACCTTTTAGAATCAATTCGCGGAATACTTTCTTCGCTATTTTCGAACTGATGGTTCCATCGGCAATCAAATTGATCATGCCAGCTAAGTTTTCAGTTGTTAATTGAGTATCATGCAATTCAAGTTTTTCACTGTTCAAGTAAGCTGAAACTTCACCCATTAACCAGTTAGAAGCTTGTTTTGCATCTGCTCCATTGGCTAGTGTACCTTCAAAGAAATCAGACATTTCTTTTGTCGCAGTTAAAACCATTGCATCATATTCCGGCAATCCCAGTTCACTGATGTACCGAATACGGCGATCTTTCGGCATTTCTGGAATTGTTTCTTTCACACGATCAATCCATTTTTGATCAATGACAATATTTGGTAGATCCGGTTCTGGGAAATAACGGTAATCGCTTGAACCTTCTTTGACACGCATCAAAAGAGTGTCTCCAGTCGCTTCATCGTACCGTCTAGTTTCTTGTTGAATCACTCCGCCAGATAAAAGAACTTTTTCTTGGCGTTTTTCTTCAAAAGCTAATCCGCGACGAACAAAGTTAAATGAATTCAAGTTTTTCAATTCTGTTTTTGTCCCAAATTTTTCTTGCCCAATTGGACGAATTGAAATATTTGCATCACAACGCATTGAACCTTCTTCCATTTTCACATCACTAACGCCTGTGTATTGAATAATTTGCTTGATTGCTTCTAAATAGGCGTAGGCTTCTTCAGGTGAGCGCATATCGGCTTCTGATACAATTTCAATCAATGGTGTTCCTTGACGGTTTAAGTCCACGTAAGAATAGCCATCTGTCCCGTGAGTGTTTTTCCCAGCATCTTCTTCCAAATGAACGCGTTCGATACGGATTTTCTTTTTCTTACCTTCAACTTCAACTTCAATCCAGCCGTCATGTCCAATCGGTTGGTCAAATTGCGAGATTTGATAAGCTTTTGGATTATCCGGGTAAAAATAGTTTTTACGGTCGAATTTGGTATCCGTTGAGATTTCACAGTTTAACGCTAAAGCAGCTTTCATTCCAAATTCAATCGCGCCTTTATTGATAACGGGTAAAACTCCTGGATAACCCCAGTCGATAACGTTTGTATTTGTGTTCGGTTCTGCACCAAAATGAGCTGGAGCAGGTGAGAACATTTTTGAGTCGGTTTTTAATTCTACGTGGACTTCAAGTCCGATTACTGTTTCAAAGTTCATATCGATTCTCTCCTCCTACAAATTTGGTTTTTCTTTATGGAAATCAGTCGCTTGTTCAAAGGCATAAGCTGCTTTATAAATTGTTTGTTCATCGAAATGTTTCCCAATCAATTGCAAACCAACTGGCAGGTCATTTGAAAAACCACAAGGAATAGAAATAGCTGGTACGCCTGCTAAATTAACTGGTACTGTTAAGATATCGCTTAGGTACATCGCAATTGGATCATCAATTTGCTCACCGATTCCAAAGGCTGTAGTCGGTGTTGTTGGTCCTAAAATCAAATCATACTCTTTAAACACATTATCAAAGTCTTGTCTGATCAACGTTCTGGTTTGTCCAGCTTTTTTAAAGTGAGCGTCATAAAACCCTGAACTTAATGAGAATGTTCCAAGCATGATACGGCGTTTAACTTCCATTCCAAAACCTTCTGTACGTGATTTAACGAAAACTTCTTCAAGTGTTTTAGCTTCTGTTGAACGGTACCCATAGCGAACGCCGTCAAACCGTTGCAAGTTTGACGAAGCCTCTGAAGACGCGATGATATAGTAAGCTGGCACACCGTATTTTGAATGCGGTAAGCTAACTTCTTCAACAATTGCCCCTAATGATTTGAACGTTTCGATAGCTTTAAGAACCGCTTCTTTAACGCCTACTTCTAAGCCTTTTTCATTCAAGTATTCTGTTGGAACACCAATTTTCATTCCTTTAACGCCTGCTTCAATACCCGCAGTGAAATCTGGAACAGCTCCTTCATAACTCATAGAGTCATTCGCATCATGTCCGCTAATAGCATTCAGAACTAATGCGTTATCTTTAACTGTACGCGTAAATGGTCCAATTTGGTCTAAACTTGATCCAAAAGCAATCAATCCAAAACGTGATACACGGCCATAAGTTGGTTTCATCCCAACGATACCAGTAAAGGCTGCTGGTTGACGGATTGATCCACCCGTATCCGTACCTAAAGACACTGGTATTTGACCAGCTGCAACTGCGGCAGCAGAGCCGCCTGAAGAACCACCAGGGACTTTATCAAGATTCCAAGGATTACGTGTTTTTTTGTAATAAGACGTTTCAGTACTTCCGCCCATCGCAAATTCATCCATATTCAATTTCCCAACTGGAATCATAGTTGCTTCTTTTATTTTTTTCGTAACCGTCGCGTCATAAATTGGAATAAAATCTTCCAAAATCTTACTAGCCGCGGTCGTACGTGTACCATCTGTGATGATGTTGTCTTTGATTCCAATCGGTATACCTGAAAGCACATTTGTTGAATCAATGCCTTCTTCATCTACTTTGCGTGCTTGTTCAAGAGCTTCTTCTTCTGTTAATGTAATAAACGCACCAATTTTTTCTTCTGTTTCATTAATGCGAGCAAATACAGCTTTAACTACTTCTTGAGCTGTCACTTCTTTTTTGACAAGCATGTCATGCAATTCTTCGACTGTATAGTTAGTGATATTCATATTATGCGCCTGCCTCCCCATTTTCCATTATTGCAGGAACTTTAATTAAGCCATCTTTTTCAGTTTTAACGTTTTTAAACAGCAATTCGCGGTCTGTTCCTGGAACGGCTTTGTCCTCACGCATCACGTTGTAAGTACGTAAACCATGAACTGTTACCGGTACATTTTCAGTATCTAGTTCATCTAATTGTTCAACCATATCTATGATTGCATCCATTTGTTTTGTAAACTGAGCAATGCCTTTATCGCTAATTTCTAGTTTTGCTAATTTTGCGACGTGTTTTACGTCCTCTTCAGTAATAGCCATCGGTTTGTTCACTCGCTTTCTTTGAATAATTTATCTTAGTTCAAACTCCCTTACTATAATACCATAAACCACTTATCTGCTGTACGTTGAATTTACTTTGCTTAAAAATAAATGAAAGTCTATTTATTAAAAAACAAAAAAATATGACCTGTGCTAATCTATTCACTTAATCCTACTAGTTTGATATGATAGCTGCGAGGTGGATAAATTGGAAATAACCATTCGTAAAAGAACACTAGGAACTATACCGTTATTGGAAGTCGTCCCAAGGAAGAAGCGAAATGATCTATTGCCGCTGATTGTTTATTATCATGGCTGGCAATCATCAAAAGAATTAAATTTGACGCAAGCACGCTATTTAGCCCAGCAAGGATTCCGCGTTTTGTTGCCTGATGCTATGAATCACGGAGCGAGAAAACAGCCCGTTTCAAAAATTCCTTCTTTAACTTTTTGGCAAAGTATTCAAACGAATTTATTTGAATTCGGTTTTATTATTGATTATTTTCGTAAAATCGGATTTGTGGATGACGTGATTGGGGTTGGTGGAACATCGATGGGCGGCATTACGACATGTGCCTTATTGACCCATCATCCTGAAATTAAAGCAGCAGCTTGTGTGATGGGTTCGCCCAAATTACTGGCTTACCAAGAACGAATTGTGGAGCATGCTGCAAAATTAAAGCGCTACTTGCCACAAGACTATTATGACTTATTGAACTGGATCCCAAATTATGATTTATCGCTACGCCCTGAAACTTTGCAAGGCCGACCTTTATTCATTTGGCATGGAAAACAAGACCAAATTGTACCGTACCAACATGTTGCTGATTTTGCAGAGGAACAAAAAAATCTGTCAAATATCTACTTTACAGACGAAGACGAAGTTCATTTGGTAAAAACAAACACAATGCGAGAAGTAACGTCATTTTTTGTTCATGAATTGATGTAAAAAAAATGTGGCTAGGGAATATTATCCTAGCCGCATTTTTTGTTTTATTGTGTTAATTTTTTAATCTCGCATGTACCTCTATTTCTTAAACATAGCGTCTTCTATTTTGACTGGAACCCATGTACCGGTTGCTTTAGCAATGAGCTTTCCAGTTGCTTTGTCTGTGACAGATGCTTCGACAATAATTAACTGCTTTCCAGGCTTGATTACTTGGGCTGTGGCAATTAGTTCATCTGCAACTGCTGGTCGAAGGAAATGCATGGTCAACTCAGAAGTCACAACTTGGTAATTTTCCGGTACAATCGTGACTGCTGCTGCTCCTCCGGCCGAATCAGCCAACGTCGTAACCACTCCGCCGTGAAAGTATCCTAAATGTTGCGTCAACCATTCTTCTCTCTTCAAAGAAAGGACAGCTTTTCCTGTCTCAATATGTTCCAACTTTCCGCCAAGTGCCTTTAAAAAGGATTGGTTTTCATTTTTTCTTTTTTCATAAGTTTGATCCATAAAAATAACCTACTTTCATGATGGTAATTTTGTCCATTGCTTACTAATTTTTTTCAAATAAAAATCAGGTGATTCACCCACGGAATTTGCTGCTTCAGAAATACTCTTGTATCTCCTCAAAACATTATCAGTTGGTAGTGTGGCAAATCCAAAGATACCAAGGATACCGTTAATTATTTCTTCTGACACTGCCATAGCTTTAAATTTTAATTGGGTTACTTCTATTGTTTGAAGTTCTGCTTGCTGAAGTATGAAGAAAAAATAATGTTCAGTGACTTCTAATTCCGTTTTATATTGAGCAAATTGTTGTCGGATGTAAGGTGCATCCATGAAACGTTGTCCGAAACGATTCGTTTCTAGCGCGTGCTCAAGTCCTTGATCAAATACAGCTCGTGTACTACCCAACAACAATGAGGCTAATAAAAGATTCCAAAAATCAAGAACTTGATTGAATACTTTGTATTGGTTTTGTAGACTGCCTAAAAATTGATCTTCTCCCACCGTTAAATTTTTCATCGTAAGAGTAGCCGTACGTAAAGGACTTTCGCTTTTTTTACTTTCATCATAATTAACCGTAATACCGCGCATATTCTTTTCTAATAAAAACAGCCCATACTGGTCTTCTGCTTGAAAAGGAACATCAATCTTCCCAAGCATAAGAAAAAGATCAGCGTCCTCAGTACAGACAACGTCTTCTTTTACTCCATTAATTACCCAACGCTCCTTTTTCCTACGTGCAACCGTTTGCATTCTTTTGAGTTCAAAACCCGATTCTAGTTCTTTACTGGCAAAAGTCGCAAATAAATTTCCTTCTATTAGTTTAGCTAAGTACATTTCTTTTTGTCTATCCGTCGTAGAAAATTTTAAGGTTAGGATTCCAAATAAAATTTTACTCATAAAATAGCACGCTAAAGTAGGAAAGTACTGTGAAAGAGTGTAAATAAATTCGCCTAATGCTGGTATTGTTTCTTCAGCGATTTCCTTTTCAGCAATTTCTTTATACAATCCTTTTTCTTTAAAATAATGTTCCCATTTTCGAAAATCCTCAGAGGTATATGGACGAGCAATCGTGTCTTTCGCTATTTCTTGACCGAGGTACCCTTTGAGATCTTCTGTGCAAGAATTAATGATATTCACATTCAACGCTCCTGTTCTCATCTTGAAAATTCCTTAGTAAAAGAATCATAAACAAATTTTTCGATTGGATTGTATTTTTTCTTTACCGGGAAACAGACTACAGGTGTGTAATCAATGGGATCATGAAAGTGTTTTTCTACTACCCCAATATTGTCTAAGTAATTGTAATACTTTTTAAAACTGGCAGTCGGGAGTAACGCTATCAGAGTCGTGCGCGTCGTCGCTTCGACCATATAATCCCATGAATCAGAGGTAATCAATACTTTTGCATGAGACTTCATTTTTTTCAATTTATCCATCACCATTGTATGAGTCGCAAAACCTTTATTAAAGGTGGCCACATATTGATTGTCCAACATCCTCCAATTCAACTTCTCTTCTTTAGCCAATGGATGATTTGGGTGCATAAAAGCTGTTATTTCAGACAATGCCAATACATGTTTTTCAAATTTGTCTTTATGCAATTTAGTTGAGTCAACCAAAACAGCAGCATGAATGCGATTCTCATTCAGCATTGTTACGAGTTCATCGTTGTTTGCTTCAATAATTTCAATCTTGATTCCTGGATTCGTCATCATAAATTCGGGAATAAACTTGGTGAAAAAAAGACGCAGGATAATAGTCGATATGCCAAGACGAACTATTCCTTCTTGAATTTGAGCTTCTTGCCGCAACATTTCATGGAGATTTTCATGTTTCCCAACAATTTCTAAAGCTTGATCATACAGTTTTTCTCCACTAGTCGTTAGTCCAGTCAACCGGCCATTTTTTCGATGGAAAAGCTGCAAACTTTCTTCTTTTTCAAAGTTAATGATAAACTGACTCAATGCTGATTGTGTAACATGAATATTTTGTGCTGCTAATGTCAGATTTAAATTTGCATCT
Source organism: Carnobacterium sp. AT7 (assembly GCF_000171855.1). Classification (NCBI taxonomy): domain Bacteria; kingdom Bacillati; phylum Bacillota; class Bacilli; order Lactobacillales; family Carnobacteriaceae; genus Carnobacterium; species Carnobacterium sp. AT7. The sequence continues at coordinate 18,898 of NZ_ABHH01000001.1, forward strand.
ACGATAGCAATGAAATAATTAAGTTGTGCAATATCTAATTTCATATTCTCCTCCTCACAAAAATTCGTATATAAGTGAGTGAACGAGTCACCTGTACAACTTAATTATACATCAAATTAAATACTCCCACATTAAGAATTCTTAATTAATGTGGGAGTAAAAACACTCAATTTTTATTTAAATCAATTTTACCTCAAATATTCAAAAATTCCTGCTGCTCCCATTCCCATTCCAATACACATAGTAACCATACCATATTTGGTCTCAGGACGTTTTGCCATTTCACCCAATAGTTTGGCGGTCAAAATCGCTCCCGTTGCACCTAATGGATGTCCTAATGCAATTCCACCGCCGTTAACATTCACGATGTCACGGTTCATGCCTAGTTCATTCATTGAAGCAATCGCTTGAGCTGCGAACGCTTCGTTGAATTCAATCAAGTCGATATCATCCAATTTCAAGCCCGCTAATTCTAAAGCTTTAGGTACTGCGTAGACTGGACCAATTCCCATATATTTAGGGTCAACACCCGCAATATTAAAGGAAACGAAACGCGCAATGGGTTTGATGCCCAATTCTTTGACTTTGTCACCAGACATTAGAATCACAAACCCAGCTCCATCACTAACTTGAGAAGACGTACCTGCTGTTACGCTACCGTCTGCTTTAAAAACAGTACGCAATTTGCCTAAAACTTCTTTAGTTGTATTTGGACGAATGCCTTCATCTTGATCAAATAGTTCAGTCGTCACTTCAACTTCATCACCAGTCGTTTTCACACGGTGAATTTCTACTGGAATAATTTCTTCTTCAAAGCGGCCTTCTGTTTGAGCTTTATAGGCTTTTTGATGACTTTCTACACCAAATTGATCTTGCTCTTCTCTTGACACATGGTATTTTTCAGCAATATTTTCAGCTGTCATGCCCATTGGGATACCGATCTTTGGTCCGTTTTCTTGTAAATACGGGCTATTTGTCGGTTCGCTTCCACCCATTTGAGTAGAACTCATGAATTCAATCCCACCTGCTGCCAATACATCTGCTTGACCTGCCATAATTGCATTTGCTGCAGTAGCAATGGTTTGAAGCCCTGAAGAACAGAATCGGTTTACTGTTTGTCCACCTACTTTTGTGGAAAGTCCACTTCTAAGAGCGATGGTACGTGCAATATTGTTTCCTTGGAGACCTTCTGGCGTTGAACACCCCACAATGACATCTTCAATCAAAGCAGGATCAAAGTCACCTTCTACTTTTTCAATAACGCCTTTTAAAACTTGTGCAGCAATATCTTCAGGTCTATCGTAAAAATAAGCCCCATCTTTTTTACCTCTTGCTACAGCTGATCTTCCATATGCTACGATATAAGCTTCTTGCATTATACTCCAATCCTTTCTGCGTACTCGGAAAAATCATCCTACTTTTTCTCCATAGTATAAGTTTAATTTCTTAATGGTCTCTTTTTCTCTAGCATGTATACGATGCGTTCATACGTTTTTTCATTCTTACTCAATGTGACAAAGTTGTCTTCTGAGAGTTTTTGAAGCCATTTTTGATTGGCTTTAGTCCCTAAAGGAACATTTCCACCTGCTAATACATCTGCGATAGCTGCCGTGACGACTCCATCATATTTAGAAGCAAAATGTCCATCAACGAGCGAATCAATTTGTGCAGCTGCAACAGCTTTAAAGTCGCTTCCAAGCACTTCGTATTCAACTAAGTTGTTTGGAATATAATTGTAAGCTGCTTTCAGTTTTAACATCTGCAATGCTGCTTCAAATACAAGCTCTTCATTTTGAATAATCATATCGGTTTCTTTCAAGAATCCAATTTTTTGGGCTTCATAAGCACTCATCGTTACATGTCCCATTGAAACTTTCGTCAAAATGTCGCCCAATTGACGCAATTTATCGGCTCTTGATACATCCTGACGGTACACGCGGTCAGCTAGTTCAGCTAAACCTCCACCTCCAGGAATCAAACCAACACCTGGTTCGACTAATCCAATATATGATTCAGCAGCAGCCACTACAAATGGTGAAGCCATCACTAATTCTGCTCCGCCACCAAGTGCTCTTCCTTTTACAGCTGTCACAATTGGCTTAGCTGCAAATTTCATGCGTCTAACGGCTTCATGGAATAGTTCAGATCCATTACGGGTTTCAGTGTCAACCATATTTTGGTCAATAGCCATTTTCATGTAATATAGATTTGCACCAACACTAAATTGTGGGCCATCTGAGTAAAGCAGTAACCCTTTGTAATCTTCGTTTTCCAATACATCAACAGCTTTAACAATATCGCCTTCGAATTCAATAGTAATTGTATTGTTTGGTGTTCTCATTGCTAGCATTAAGAAGTTGTCTTCAGTTGCGAACAGTTCTGAATCTTCTGTTTTCCATACTTGTTTATGAGCAAAATCTTCTGGCTTAGACGCTGGACTGATGCTTTGACCTTTTTGGTAGAAAGGTTCATTGCGCTCCTTAATCCATTCTGGCAATTCGCCTAATTCTTTTGCCATTCTGTCTTTTACTCTATCTAGCCCCATCATATCCCACAATTGGAACGGTCCAACTTTCCAGTTGTAGCCCCAGACCATAGCACGGTCTATATTGATGTAGTCATTCGTTGCTTTGGGAACATTGATGGCTGAGTAATACATCAAGTTACGTAGCGTTTCCCATAAGAAAATGCCGACTTTATCTTCAGATTCAAAAATTGTTGTTAAATTTTTTGTCAAATCACGACCAAATTCATTTAAAATAGCTAATTCAACTGGTTTGGGTTCAACATACGTTTCACTTTCTACATCAAATACCAAGCGTTTTCGACCGTCTTTTTTGTAGAAACCTTGTTTCGTTTTATCTCCTAAATTGCCCAGTGCAACCATCTTCTCAACCAATTTGGGCATTTTGAAGTAGGCAGCTTCTTCTGGATTAGCCATCATTGTTTTTGTTACAAAGTAACCAATATCGATTCCTACCATGTCTAACAATCTGAAGGTTCCTGTCTTAGGACGTCCAAGTACTTGTCCTGTAAGAGCATCGACCTCAGTGATAGATAAACCAAGTTGTTCTGCGCGATACGCAATATCAGAAGCAGAATAAGTTCCAATTCTATTAGCAACAAATCCACTCACATCGTTGGCATCAACAGCCCCTTTACCTAAAACGGTGGAAATAAAAGTTTTCAAATTCTCTACTACAACAGGATTAGTTGCTTTATGAGGAATAATCTCAACTAGCTTCATGTAACGCGGTGGATTGAAGAAATGAACGCCTACAAATCTTGTTTTTGCTTCTGCTGGAAGTGGTTTTGCAATAGCACCGATTGGAATACTAGACGTATTGGTAGCAAGAATCGCATCTTCTTTCGCAATTTGAGATACTTTTTGCCATAGTCCATGTTTAATATCCAATTTTTCAGTAACGGCTTCAATAAAGATATCTGAGTTGTCACCTACTTTTAAGTCATCTTCAAAGTTGCCATATGTTAGATTTTTACTCCATTTAGCATCGTATAACATACTTTTTTTAGGGTGAGTAATTCTATCGTATGCCCCTTTACTCAATTTATTTTTATCTTCTTTATCCAATACAATATCTAAAAGCTTAACTTTCAAACCCGCGTTAACTAGTAAGGCTGCAATTTGAGCGCCCATTGTTCCCGCGCCTAAGACTGTTGCTTTTTTTATATTCATTCCAATACCTCCAAAACTAAAGTTAATGATAACGACTTATTTTCTAATGAATCCTGCAGTAATGGCTTGTGTTCTTAATTCATCTCTGAATTCTGGATCTGCGATTGAAATCATTTGTTCAACACGATCTTCAATACTTCTATTGAACATATCAGCGATTCCATGCTCAGTCACAATGTACTGAACGTCAGCGCGCGGAACGGTTACCGGAGTTGCTGGTGGGAATGACATCATGATATTCGAGGTCACTTCACCGGTTTTTTCATTTTTATTTGTAGAAGCCAAGCAGATAAAGCTTTGACCGCCTTTAGATTTGGTTGCTCCACGTACAAAGTCATTTGCTCCTCCAACTGAACTGATGAATCGTGTACCGGCTCCTTCTGAAACGACTTGCCCAGTTAAATCAGCCATCAAACATCCGTTAACTGAAACAAAGTTATCAATTTGAGCAATTCTAGAAGGATCATTGACTAAGTGCAATGGTTCAATACTAATTTGATCATTGTCTCCACTGAAATCATATAATTTACGTGTCCCCATCGCAAAACCGCCTCGGATTGGTCCAGTAATTACGCCTTTTTCAGTCAAATACACCATAGATTCTGTAATCATTTCAGTATGAACAGCTAAATCTTTTTTGCTATCTAATCCATAACTTACAGCATTTGCCAAACCACCAAATCCGATTTGAATGGTTGAACCATCTTTTACATGTGGAACGATACATTCAGCAATTTTTTTATCAATATTGCTAGAAGGCGTCTCTGGAATTTCAAGTAACTGTTCATCTTGTTCAACAATGATATCCACGTCATCAATATGAATTTTATTGTGAGTCCCATTGACCTTTGGTACATTTTTATTTACTTGGATAATAACTTTTTGAGCTACCTTGCTGCTGACCTCACCAATGGTAACTCCCATTGGCCCATAGTTGAAGTAACCCTCTTCATCCATTTCAGAAACCGTCGTAACAAATGTCGTTGGTTTTATGCGTTGTTCAATCAACAAGTTCAAGTTAGAAAAGTTGACTGGATCTACAGAAAAGGTTCCGTATGAAACCAACTGACGTTCTAGTGGTCCCATAAAGAAAGAATGGTATCTAATTTTTTCAGCAACTTCTGGGTTAGTAAAGAAATCAAATGGGTGAATCACAAATGCCGAGTACAAAGTAACATTTTCGTATTCTTTGTATCGCTTTGTTATAGCAGTGATTAATGAAATTGGCATCGCAGCAACTGGGTTTGACATGATTCTTTCATTGCTTTGAATTTGTGCAGCAGCTTCAGCTAAGCTTTTTATTTTTGCTTGATAGTCATCTTTAAAAGACATTCTTTACACCTTCCAATCTTCTCAGTTTGTTCAATTAAACGAAAGCAGATATCCCTGTTAATTTGCGTCCCATAATCAATGAATTCATTTCATGAGTACCTTCATAAGAGTAGATAGCTTCTGCATCACAGAAAAATCTTGCGACATTTCGTTCAAGAGTGATCCCGTTTCCACCACAAACTTCACGTCCCAGTGCAGCCGTTTCTCTTAAGCGTAAAGAGTTGTTCATCTTGGCAAGAGAAGCATTGATTTCACTGTACTCGCCTCTTTCTTGTAGTTCAGCAATCCGAGCACTCAAAGCTAATGCAGTGACCGCATTTCCTTGCATTCTTGCTAATTTTTCTTGAACCAGTTGGAAACTTGCGATTGGTTTACCAAATTGAACTCGAGTTGTTGTGTATTCAAGAGCTGCTGCTAAAGATCCAGCCATCATTCCGGCACCAGCATAAGCTACTCCAGCACGTGTGGCATACAATATTTTAGCTACATCTTTGAATCCGTTGATATTTTGTAGACGGTTGCTTTCCAACACTTCCACATTGTCCAAATGAATGTTTCCGTTTTGAACGATTCTTAAAGCGATTTTGTCATCAATATCATCTACGCTTAACCCTTTTTGTCCTTTTTCTACGATGAAACATTTCACTTTGTTGTCTTCTAAATCTCTCGCATATACTGGAATCAAATCAGCTGAACTAGCTCCACCAATCCAACGTTTTTCTCCATTGATGATCCATTTGTCTCCTTCACGACGTGCAGTAGTTGCTAATCCTGCAGCTGTATCAGATCCATGTTCAGGTTCAGTTAAAGCAAAACACGTTTGTAATTCAAAATTTTGAAGTTTTGGCAACCATCTCATTTGTTGTTCTGGGCTGCCGCCTAATAAGAAAGAAAAATAGCCAAGTCCAGCATGTACGCCAAAGAATGTGGCAATCGAAGCATCAAACTTGTACAAATCATATGCCAAGAATAAGAAGTACGTATTTCCCCACGTAAATCGGTTCGGTTGATTCTCAAACAATACAGGATCACTTATTAGTCCGGTTTTTGCTACATGTTTGAATTCTTCAGTTGGAAATTCGCCTCTTTTCCAGTAATCATTGATGACTGGTTTCAAGTGTTCGTTTACCGCTTTACGTACGCGTTGTAACACTTCAATTTCTCCATCTGTCAATTTTTCTGAAAATTTCAAAATATCCTCTGGGTACATTTCCTTTAATACTTGTTCTCTATTTTCCATCTTCTGACACTCCCTATTATTTATTATATAAGCGCTTACATTGTTATTGTAATAGCCATCCTTTGATTTTTCTAATTACAATTCGTAATACCAAACATTAGCATTTTTAATAACAGCTTGAAAGGGTAGTCTTATCAAGGGTTTCTGTACACTAACTAATTTTAAATTTAGTTGAATAAATTACTAGACAACCGATTTAAGTGCTTTAAACAAAATTGAATTACCCAAAATGTTGGACGTTAATTTTTTCCACAAAAAAAAGAGCACTCAAAGATTAGTGGTTAGCATCTTATTGAAAATTAGATGCACCTTACTTTGATACTCTTCATTCTTTTTTTAGTTAATCGTTTTTACTGTTGTCCATTCATTTAATAGCCGAATAATTTCTTTTTTGTCTGTTTTCCCGACCGAATTAGTTGGAAAAACATCTACAAAAAGATAGTGTTTTGGTGTTTTATATCCTGCTAAATTATCCGTCATATATTGATCTAACTCTGCTTCACTTCGTTCTTTATCCTTAAAAATGATTGCTGCTCCAACAGATTGACCGTATCTTGGGTGTTCATATCCTACGACGACAGAGTCCTTCACAGCAGGATGAGCATTTAACACTCTTTCCACTTCAGAAGGCAATACATTTTCTCCACCAGTAATGATCATTTCTTTTTTTCGATCAACAATATAAAAAAGTCCATTTTCATCCTTTTTGGCTAAGTCGCCTGTTCTGACAAAGTCTCCCAAAAAAGCTTTAGCTGTTTCTTCTTGTTTCTGCCAATAACCCGCAAAAGTATGCTGGCCAGCCAGTAACAGCTCACCAATTTGTCCTTGCTCCACTTCTTCGTCCTGATCATTTACGATTTTCGCCTCAACGAAGAAGCTTGGGTATCCAATACTAAATGGGTGCTGCAAAGCCGTCTCACTCATTAATTTGAAATTATTAGGACCAACTTCTGTCAATCCATAAGAGTTAATCAGAGGCAATTTTTCACTCACAAAATAATTGACCACTTCTTTGAGCGGTGGAGAACCTCCAGCCACAAATGTATGCACACTTGCTAAGTTGTCTTTATGGAAATTCGTTGCGCTAATCAATCCATAATACATCGTTGGGACCATAAACAGCATGGTAGGCTTATATTGTTTGATCATTTCATTTGTGTTTGTTCCATCAAAGTACCGATCGATAATGACCTTTCCACCAATCAACATCAGCGGGATAATCATACCGGAAATTCCAGCTATGTGAAACATTGGAGCGCTAGCTATCGTGATATCCTCATGCGTAATATTCCAACTGATAATTGTATTCATTGAATTATTAACCATGCCATTATGTGTAATGATTGCACCTTTTGGGTCACCGGTCGTTCCAGTAGTATAAATTAGCATAACTGGCGACTCTAGCTCTATCGATTCAGAAAGAAATGGTACATGATTTGGATGTTCACAAATTTCATTGTACTCTTTACTGTCTACATCAAGCGACAGCAAAGCAGCGTCTACGAGAGACAAGCGTTTGCTAATTTGACTAGCATGTAAAATGACTTTAGGCTGTGCGTCTTCCACTACTTTTTTAATTTCGATTGGTTTAAGACGCCAATTCAATGGAATAAAAATAGCGCCTATTTTTATACTTGCAAGCAAAACATCAAAGTAGCTAATATCATTTGGAGCATAGAGTGCGACTCTGTCTCCTTTTGTCACACCATTTTTCTTCAAGTAATGTGCTAAGTTCTCAGCGCGAACATTTACCTCTTTGTATGTCCACTCGCTGTTTTTTATCGGGTCGACCAAAGCTATTCTATCGGGCGTCAATAACGAACGCACTTTTATCCAATCTAAATTCACTTCTATCCCTCCACAAAATTCATCATTTTGTGTAAGCGCTTATATAACGTTATCATAACAGGACTTTTTTTGTTTGTCTAATAGTATTTTATTTTTCCTTACCTTAATCTAGAAAATCTATTTCACTATGAAACTTATTTTACACCTTAAGATAGACCAATTTGGCTCTATTATTGAAAAAAAAAGGCAGCGAGAATATTTTCTCGCTGCCTTTTTTCAACAAACTCCGTATCTTTAAGTTGAGCTGCGTTCGACAGGCTTTCGGAAAAAGCGTACTCTCTTCGTGGATGGGACATCCTCTCTGTGATTCCTTGTTTTTACTGCGTGTCTATCGAGGTCGTTTCGCATCCTAATCAAATACGTGTGAGTAAAATTCGGTTTCCCCTGCTTCTCTGGATAGGAAGGCTTCGGTTCCATTTATTGAATCTATCGTGATTTCAATTGGAATATTTGGCAATAGGAATGAGGAGGCTTTCTCCGCAACATGTTGAGTTAAGGCAATTATTTCACTTTCTCCATAAAATTGTGTGTTGATAGATACTTTCATACTCATAATTTGATTGTCTGTATAAAGTGCTTCTGCTGTTACTCCACTTAAGTTGGGGAAGAAGTTTTCAATCTCTGCTTTGAAATTTTGGAAACTAGATAACTCATTGCTTTCCTCTCCACTAGTCGGGAAAATAAGTTTCTTTTGATTGATTGACTTCCAATCTTTTAAACTAGTTGACCCTTCTTCACTAATTGCTTCTGAAATGTATACACCGCCAGCTAAATTGTCTTTCGTTGATTGTTCAAATATACCCACGACGATTGGAATATTTCCAATGCCTTCAGTTTTTCTTAATCGTTGGACTATTTTATCAGCCATTTTTTGCCCTTCAGCTAATAATTCTTCTTTTGAGATTTTTGTTTCAAATTCTGATCCGAACTCTTTTTTTGTGTAGTAATCGACACTATTCATAGCCAAACCGATAGAGATTCCACCTAATTCAAATCCATCACCTTTTTTAATCATATAATCTTGCTCCAACAATGAATCTAAATAAATGGGATTTCGTCCATCTGGTTCCACATCTCCATTGTCTTCTGGATTTAACCCTTCTGGATTTTCTTCACTTACACGACTTAGCCACTTACTGGTAGTATCCGCGTCGATGTATTGGCCTTCCTGAAAGTAATAAGTATCTGTTGCGTAGTGTTTTTGCGACAAATCCATTAATCCAGTTTCAAAAGCCTTTAAATTCACGTTTGAATTTAAACCTAATGTTATTCCTCTATTTAAACTAGTTTGGTAGGCACCATCCGTAATGATCGCACTGTAGTAATCATTTGATAATTGGCTTGTTGTTTCTATTTCTTTACCAACCGTTTCTTTTTCTTTGGTATTCGGGTCTTCCGTTTGGCAAGCACTTAACAGAAATGCACAAACAGCCATTAAGGCGATTGCTTTTTTGTTCATTTACTTATTCCTCTCCTTCTAATGCTTTCAGCAACTGATCTTCATCCCAGACAAGAATATTCAGCGATTCAGCTTTATCTAATTTGCTGCCAGCTTCTTCACCCGCAACAACCAAATCGGTTTTCTTAGAAACGCTCCCAGTCACATTTCCACCAAGATTCTCAATTCGTTCTTTGGCTTCTTCACGGGTAAAATGAGTGAGTTTTCCTGTTAATACAATCGTTTTCCCATTGAAATAAGAATCAACTGTTGCGACTTCTTCTTTTTTCTTGCCCAAATAAGTCATGTTGACTTGGCTGTTTTTCAATTCCTGAATCAGTTCCGTTACTTCTGGCAAACTAAAGTAAGCAACCACACTGTCAGCAATGATTTCTCCAATGCCTTCAATCGCTATGATAGCTTCTTTTTCAGCTTGTTGTACAGCTTCAATCGTTTCAAAGCGTTCAGCAATTAATTTGGCAGCCTTGGCTCCAACATGACGAATTCCCAGGCCAAATAACAGTCTTTCTAACGAATTGCTGCGACTAGCATCAATAGCCGTCAATAAATTATTAGCTGATTTCTCTTTAATTTTATCTAAAGTAACCAATTGATTAAACGTTAATGTATACAAATCGGCTACATCATGGACCATCTCTTTTTCAAACATTTGCAGCAATACTTTGATACCTAATCCGTCAATATTCATCGCATTTCGAGAAACAAAATGAGACAATCCTTCTGTAATTTGTGCTGGACATTTTGGATTCATGCAACGCAATGCGACTTCTTCTTCCAAATGGATCAATTCGCTGTCACAAGCTGGACAATGGGTAGGAATCAGATAGGGCTGACTTTCTTCCGGACGTTCATCCAAAACAACACGAGTGACTTCTGGAATAATGTCGCCTGCTTTATGCACAACAACGGTATCTAGCAAACGAATATCTCGCTCATGAATCAAATCTTCATTATGGAGACTTGCTCTTTGGACAGTGGTACCCGCTAATTGAACAGGATCCATGATAGCCGTTGGCGTCACAACACCCGTACGGCCAACTGACCACTCAATATCGCGTATTACTGTATGAGCTTCTTCTGCTGGAAACTTGTAAGCAATAGCCCATCTAGGCGCTTTAACAGTGAACCCAACTTCTTTTTGCACGTCAAATTCATTTACTTTGATTACAATTCCATCGATTTCATAGGGCAAAGCAGTTCTTTTCTCTTGAAATTCTTGCGTGTAGGCCCACACTTCTTCAATCGTTTGGAACACTCTGCGGTCTTGATTAGTACGAAGACCTAATTCGTCTAGTTGGTGGAGGGCATCTTCTTGGCTGATAGCCGTTAGTTCACCAAAATCGCCAACTGTGTATAGAAAAGTATTTAAATTTCGTTTAGCTGTTTCTTTAGTATCCAAGTTGCGCAAGCCACCAGCTGCTGCGTTGCGTGGGTTTGCAAAGATAGCTTCGCCATTTTCTTCTCGATCTTGATTCAATTTAATAAACGAATCTTTGGGCATATAGCATTCGCCACGTACTTCAATTGAATAGGCATTCTTCAAACGCAACGGAACCGATTTAACGGTACGAATATTTTGAGTCACATTTTCGCCAACAGTCCCATCTCCACGTGTTGCTGCACGAACTAATTTGCCCTTCTCATATTTTAACGAAACAGCCAAACCGTCGATTTTTAATTCGCAAATGTAACTAAAAGGCTTATCAGTTAGCTTTTTGATGCGTCGGTCAAAATCAAGCAAGTCGCCTTCGTTAAATGCGTTTCCGAGACTTAACATTGGTACTTCATGAACCACTTTTTCAAACCCAGGCAAAATTGTTCCACCAACGCGTTGTGTTGGCGAATCATTGCTGATTAAGTCTGGAAATTCTTCCTCCAAAGCTACTAATTCATGATACAACTTATCGTAATCTGCATCAGGTATAGATGGTGTATCCTTTACATAATATTCATAACTATATTTATCTAATAATGTTCGCAAGTCGAAAACCCGTTGTTTCGCAGATTCAAAGTCTTGTGTGGACATACCCCTAATTCCTTTCGTACTTTAGATTTATTCATTTTTTTGTTAAACAGCGTATCTAAACAGGAAGTTACGCATCCTATAATTGAGACTAAGCGTCGTTTTCCGCACCTTGTTGTTGAGCTACGTGACCCAGACACTTTGTAAAAAAGATGAATCCCGCCGAAGATGAAACATCTTCTCTGTGATTCCCTGTTTTTACTGTGTGTCTTTCAGGGTCACTCCGCATCCTGCTGTTTTTCGATTGGTGCGAAAGCTGCTAGTAGGCGTTTGATGCCTTGTTCTTTAAAGGCGATATCGAGTTGGAGGTCATTTGCTGCACCGGTAACTTTGACAACTGTTCCCAGACCCCATTTTTTATGAACAGCTTTATCGCCAACATTCCAGCCTAATTTGTCAGCTCCGCTTGACATTTTACTTGTTACTGGAGCCTTATAAGGTTGACTAGTTGCTCTTGTTGCTTGATTGCGTTGCATAGAACTAGTCGTTGAACTGAATGGTGAACGGCTAAATGGTGTATTCATTGTTTGCGGATTGCCTAATTCTAAAACTTCATCGGTAATTTCATTGATGAAACGAGAAGCCGAGTTGCTTTGTGTACGGCCATATAAAACCCGTGAGTAAGCATTTGTAATATATAATTTTTTCTCTGCACGTGTAATTCCAACATACGCTAAACGGCGTTCTTCTTCTAGTTGATCTTCTTCCATCATTGAACGTGACAACGGGAAGATTCCTTCTTCTAGTCCTATAAGAAAAACAATTGGGAACTCTAATCCTTTGGCTGCGTGAAGCGTCATTAAGGTTACTTCACTTTGAGGTTCTTCTTCTAAATTGTCCAAATCAGAAACCAGTGCTAAATCTGTTAAAAACGTCAACAAGGATTTATCTTCCGTATTTTCTTTTTCAAATTGTTGTGTTACCGTCAAAAATTCTTGAATATTTTCTAAACGTGTTTCAGATTCAAGTGTGCGTTCTAATTCTAATGATTTTTGGTAGCCACTACGTTTTAAAACTTCTTCGACTAATTCCGTTACCGGAACGTATTCTTGCATTTGGCGCAAATCTTTCATCATGAAACCAAATGCCTCAAGCTCATTAGCAGCTTTGCCAGAAATAGGTGTAATGGAAACGTTTAGTGCTGTTTCTAAAAGGGACCAGTCGTATTGATTGGAAGAAGTTCTAAGTTTTTCAATTGTTCCGGGACCAATGCCTCGTTTAGGGACATTGACCACTCGCTCAAAACTCATATTGTCATCAGGATTGGCGATTAAACGCAGATAAGCTAAAACATCTCTAATTTCTTTACGGTCGTAGAATTTGTGACCACCAACCATTTTATAAGGTATATTTGATTTTAACAAGCTATCCTCAATAACACGAGACTGAGCATTGGTCCGGTAAAGAACTGCAAAATCACCATAATTGTAATGATTGGCTTTCATTTCTTCTTGAATTTTAGAAATGACATACCGCGATTCGTCGCCTTCCGATTGTCCACGATAATACGTAATTTTTTCACCATCATGATTATCTGTCCAAAGTTTTTTGACTTTACGTTTTGAGTTATTGCCGATTACATCATTGGCTGCTTGTAAAATAAATTTAGTTGAACGGTAATTTTGCTCCAACAAAACAGTCGTTGCATCAGGATAATCTTTTTCAAAATTCAAAATGTTTTCCATGTTCGCTCCGCGCCAGCCGTAGATACTTTGATCGGCATCCCCAACAACGCAAAGATTTTTAAATCTTTCAGCTAACATATTTACTAAAGTGTATTGTGCTTCATTCGTATCTTGGTATTCATCAACATGGATGTAGTGAAATTTATTTTGGTAATAGTCTAATGTTTCAGGACTTTCTTTGAATAAACGAATTGCCAACATGATCAAATCGTCAAAATCGACCGCTTGATTGCGACGTAACTCTCTTTGGTAATCATCGTAACAATCTGCCACGATTTTTTCAAAAAAGCTTCCGGCTCTTTTGCGGTAGTCTTCTGGTGTATCCAATTCATTTTTAGCATTGCTGATTTCTCCTAAAATAGCTCTAGGATTGTATTTTTTAGGATCGATATTTCGTTCTTTTAGAATGCGTTTCATCAATGTTTGCTGTTCACTCGGATCGCTAATCGTAAAGGCTTTCGTGTAACCAATGCGATCGATATCGCGTCGTAAAATACGGACACACATTGAGTGAAAAGTAGAGACCCAAACATCGCTTCCGCCTTCTTTCATAAGACGAGTTACCCGTTCTTTCATTTCTTTAGCGGCTTTATTTGTAAAAGTAATCGCTAGAATATTCCATGGATTCACGTTTTTTTCTTCGATTAAGTAGGCAATACGGTGTGTTAAGACTCGTGTTTTTCCACTTCCTGCACCTGCCATAATCAAAAGCGGGCCTTGCGTGCAGACAACAGCATCTTTTTGTTTTGGATTCATTCCATTTAATAAATTATCTCGTGCTACCAATTTTTTACATCCTCTCTCATCTAACATCCTATATTTCTATTCTAAAAATAGGATACGGACTTCACTAGTCTAGCAAAATTTCTTTAAATTTCGCATAATTTCTCAAGGATAATATTACCACAAATAAAGGGTCTTCGAGTAGTAAATGAACAGTTTCAAATTAAGAAAGTAAAAAAGAAAAAAGATTCTCCAAAAAAAGAATCTCTTTTCTTTTTATCCTGCTTAGGTTGCAGTTGTTATTAAATCCCTTGAATTGTAATTAAACTAAGTTGATTAATTAAAATACGCACTTCTTTTCTGGCTAAAGCATACTCACCATTTTTCAAAAAAATGACTATCTGATTAAAATGTTTTACTTTTGTGAGCTGGCTGAGTTGCATATATTCGTTGATTTCTTCATTCGTTTGTCCTTTTATACTTCTGAACGTGTCCAAAAACAAAGCTGTTGTATAGCTGTTTTTAGCATAACGATAAAAGGTTTTCCAATACTCAAATTCAACAACTGAAAATTTCCCTAGTTCTTTTACATCCGTCAACTGTCTAATTTGATCCACTAGCTTTTCCAAAGAGTCTGTATCAAATTGAATTTCTTTGATTTGCAAAAAATGCAAGTAATCAATTAAAATCAACTCCATAAATTCTAATCGTTCTTGAAATCCTTGTAGCGAAATTTGATTTTCGCGAATTCTTATCCCTTTGTTTTGCTCAATTACTATGTATCCTTCTTCTTCTAATCTCAGAAAGGCTTGTCGAATCGGCGTCCGGCTGATACCTAACTTTTTAGATAGACCAATTTCTGTAATGTGCGTTTGAGGCAACCATTGTTTGGTCAGTATCTGATCTTTACTGTATTGGTAAGCTGCATCTTCTAGTTTTTTTGGTTTAGACAATTTTATTCACCTGCCTGTTTTTATTATTTTTGTTTTCTGTCTATACCAGAAGAATGAAATCCACTTTTTTTAATATACTTGTATCAATTATAGATTTTATCGTACCTGACTTCAAGTTTTTGAAGCACCCATACCAATTTTTTTCAATTAACTCTAAAATTTACTTAACCACTACTCACTATTTACATAAAATTTATACAAGATTGTTATACTAAAAGAGTACCAAACAGAAACTATTTTCTTTACTTTTCTATACTGTAAAGACCCCATCCTGAGGTCCGCTTTAACAAGCGGGCCTTCAATAGTTGAATAGACCACTAAAAAGACAAACAACTATTTTGTTTGTCTTTTTACTCTATCTTTTCTTTTATTTCCAAAGAGGTTTTATTTGGCCAGTTCAATCCTCCAATGAAGGTCGAACTCAGGATTAACATACCTCCAAAAATTTGCACGCCGTTCATGTTTTCTCCTAAAAACAGAGCAGACATCACGACTGCAGCAACCGGATCAATGTAACTCAAAAGAGCGACTGTTTGGCTTTTCAAGTATTGCATGGCCGAAAAATATAAGACATAAGCTAGTCCTGTATGAACGATTCCTAAAACAAGTAGATAAGGAATCGATGTAACAGAAATCTCTACTAGATCGAACCCTTGCGTGACTAAAACATAAGGAGCCAATGTCACAGAAGCCACCATCAATTGAATCATTGTACTTTCCAAACTTGACATATCTTTCACCAATTTATTTAACATCATGACGCTTGCATATAAAACAGCTGCACCTAAACCATATAAGATTCCTACAGAATGTGTATATTCTCCACTGGTTTGTGTTCCTATTCCTACGACTAAAAACATTCCCAGCATCGCTATTAATATACTAATTGCTTTATTTGGTAGTAATTTTTCTTTTAAGAAAAAAGGCGAAATAACCATTACAATCACTGGAGCAAAATAATAACTTAACGTTGCGTTCGCAATCGTTGTATAGTTGTATGCCTCAAATAATAAAATCCAATTTAAGCCAATCGCAGCTCCAGAAATAACTAGTACTTTTGCATTACTTTTTAGTGCTATACGCGAGACGCTCTTTTTCTTTAGAAGCAAAAAAAACAATAGAAACAAACTACCCAATAAACCGCGATACAGCGCAATCTCGCTTGAAGTCAGTTCGATATTTTTAACCATCAATCCAATCGACCCAAATAACAGCATAGCTATTACAACTTTCAACTTTTCTATTCCCATTTTCCACCCTCCCATCCTTTGTTATTTGATGTACTGAGCGCTCTGCATTTGTTATGTACCGTTTGACTAATATACAAATTCATTAATCAAATGAGCGCGTTTTTTAATAAATTGTGTAGAAAAAGCATAGGAAGATAAAAATCCCTATGCTTTTTCTACTTTAGTTTGCTACTTTTCTTGTTTAATTTGGCTTATCGACTAACCTATGCGCTCCATTCGGCCCAATGCTTCAGTCGCCTAGGCCTACTCTTTGGAAAATTTCATCTACATTTCTTAAGTGATAATGGTAATCAAATGCATCGTCTAACTCTGCTTTTGACAAGACAGCCATTACGTTTTCATCTTTTTCAAGCAATGGACGGAACAATACTTGTTCATCCCACGCAGTAGCTGTTTTTGGTTGTATCAGGTCATAAGCAGCTTCACGGCTCATTCCTTTATCAATCAGTTTAAGCAGCACGCGTTGGCTATAAATCAAGCCATACGTCGCATCCATATTGCGTTTCATATTTTCTGGAAAAACCGTTAGATTTTTAACAATTGTTCCAAAACGGTTTAACATATAATTTAATAGAATCGTTGAATCAGGTAGAATTATGCGTTCTGCAGATGAATGTGAAATATCCCGTTCATGCCACAATGCAACATTTTCATAAGCTGTCATCATGTGTCCTCTAATTACACGAGCTAAGCCCGTTACATTTTCTGAACCAATGGGATTGCGTTTATGCGGCATAGCTGATGATCCTTTTTGACCTTTTGCAAAAAATTCTTCAACTTCGCGCGTTTCTGATTTTTGCAACCCCCGGATTTCAGTAGCAAATTTTTCAATACTCGTTGCGATTAAAGACATAGTAGCAACATATTCGGCGTGTAGATCCCGCGGAAGGACTTGTGTTGAAATTTCTTGCGCTCTCGTTCCCAAATGTTCACAAACATATTTTTCAACAAAAGTTGGTACATTCGCAAATGTTCCGACAGCTCCACTTATTTTTCCAGCTTCAACGCCTTTTGCTGCATGTTCAAACCGTTCAATGTTGCGTTTCATTTCTGAGTACCATAAAGCTAATTTCAACCCAAAAGTAGTTGGTTCGGCATGTACACCGTGAGTCCGCCCCATCATAACAGTCATTTTATGTTCTTTGGCTTTTTCACCAATGATTTCTAAAAAGTTTTGCAAATCTAGGCGTAATACATCATTCACTTGTTTCAATTGGTACCCATAAGCAGTGTCTACAACGTCCGTACTGGTTAAGCCATAGTGAACCCATTTGCGTTCTTCGCCTAATGATTCAGAAACAGCGCGCGTAAAAGCTACTACATCATGTCTAGTTTCTTTTTCTATTTCTAAAATACGATCCACTTCAAATGAAGCATTCGCACGGATTTTCTCCACATCTTCTTTAGGCAATTCTCCAAGTTCAACCCATGCTTCGGCAGCTAAAATTTCTACTTCCAACCAAGTGTTATAGCGATTTTCATCCGACCAAATAGCAGCCATTTCCGGCCTTGTGTACCGTTCTATCATAATTTTATAAACTCCTTATTTCCAAATTCCAGTATCTGCGATTGTAGCTAATGTTTTTTCTACATCTTTAGTTAATACTGTGATATGTCCAATTTTTTGACCTTTTTTTGCATTGTCTTTGCCATAATAATAAAAATTCCAATTCGGTTTCAACTGGATCTGAACTTTTGCTGCTTCCTCATGTTCAGTTAAAATAGTTGTCATAACTGCTGGAGAAAGCAATTCCATTTCAGGCAAAGGCCAGCCACAGATTGCACGAATATGCGCATCATATTGTGACAAAGAACAAGCTTCCATACTGTAATTGCCTGAGTGATGAGGCCTTGGAATAAGTTCATTCACGTAAAGTGTCCCACTTGAAGTGATAAACATCTCAATTCCTAAAACACCTATCAGTTCAAGTTTTTCAGCCATTGTCCGAGCAATTCGTTCTATTTCTTCTTCAACGTAATGATTGACGCGAGCCGGTACAATACTTTCATGTAAGGTCCTATCACGATGGATGTTTTCGGTTACCGGAAACACGATTACTTGATTAGCTTGGTTACGAACGACCATTACAGAGAGTTCACGCTCAAATGGAATCCAAGCTTCCAATACGCAAGTTCCTCTTTTTAACAGATAAGCCGCTTTTAATATATCCTCTTCACTTTGCAGAACAAACCGATCTTTTCCATTATGCCGTTCACTAATTGTTTTTAAGACACAGGGAAATCCAATTCCATCTATTGCACCTTTTATATCTTCAATTGTAACGATAGTCTCATAAGGAGCAAGATTGATATTGCTCGCTTCTAAGTAAGCTTTTTCTAACAATCGATCTTGCGTAATCGATAATAACTCAGCACCCTGGGGCACAGAGACAGTTTTTTTTAT
The DNA here is from genome assembly GCF_000171855.1 of Carnobacterium sp. AT7. NCBI lineage: Bacteria > Bacillati > Bacillota > Bacilli > Lactobacillales > Carnobacteriaceae > Carnobacterium > Carnobacterium sp. AT7. The sequence goes on from NZ_ABHH01000001.1 coordinate 37,512, forward strand.
TTTTGTGATCGCATCTGCATCAATGTTATCATATTCGTACGTGATCACATCACATTTCATAGCAAAATCCATCAATGCTTCTTGGTTATCATATTGAGCGATCATTTGCCAATCTGAAACTTGAGCTGCTGGAGAGTCTTTTTCTGGATCCAGCACTCCGATACGATAGCCCATCTTTTTAGCAGATAAAGCCATCATGCGTGCTATTTCTCCGCCGCCAATGATTCCAATCATTTTCCCTGGACTAATTAGATTAGACAAAATTATCACTACCTTCTAAAATGATTTGTATTATTTTTTCAGCTACTCATTCTTAGTTTAGCAGTTATCTGCCCATCTGTCATTGACAACATTCGAAACTTTCGTTCGGTGTTTATACTGGAATTTCCAACCAAATTGGATAGCCTTATTTTTGTTCGTCATTTCTAATTTCTTTTCGGCGTTTTTTTACTTTTCTCGTCCAAAAACCGCCATTGATGTACTTAGGTTCATAAGAAATAATAAACGTTTTGGGTTCAATTTCACTGATTTGTTTATATAATTTGCGTTCCGTTTTCCTAGGTGTCAAGATTTCCAAGAACATTCGATCTCCTTCACGACCAAATGCCAGACTAGCTGTTACACCGTATCCCAACTCACGCAATTCTTCAGGCATTTTAGTTTCCATATCTGGAACAATAGCTGTAACCATAATATATCCAAGAGCTAAAAACTCTTCAATTTTTATTCCTAACGCGATTCCGACTCCATATCCCAAGGCATATACCGCAAGATTAACATAGTTATCTAGACTATCTAAAACTAAACCTAAACCAACCACATAAATCGTTACCTCAACCATAGAAACAAGTGAGGCCGATAAGCGATAACCTTTCATAGTCAACATAAAGCGAATTGTATTCAACGAAATGTAAACAACATTTATAACAAATATTAACAATAGAAATGGTACATCAACTTCCATTTTTTTCTCTCCTGACCGTTAACTAATTTTTTCATACTCAGTCTAACATTATCAAAATCTATTCAAATAGCAAGAAAAACAACTGGTAACTCCAGCACTTTAGTTTGTAAGCTGCTCAAAAAGCAATCGTTCTACTTTTAAAGCAGCTTATCATCGTATTTTTATTGAAATTATTCCTCTACGAATTTTACTTGCCCTTCTTCAAATGCACGAATACGCGCTAAAGAATAGACGTCGTAGTTTTCTTCTTCAAGTAATTCACGGCCTATTTGAAAAGATTTTTCAATCACGATACCGATGCCAACTACTTCAGCCTGTGCTTCATTACATAATTTTATTAACCCTTTTGCGGCTTGTCCATTAGCCAAAAAATCATCTATTAACAAAATACGATCGGTTTTTTCAAGAAATTTCTTTGAAATCACAATCGTACTTGTCGATTTTTTAGTAAAGGAATACACATCTGTAGAGTATAAATCATCTGTCAACGTTAAACTTTTTTGTTTCCGTGCAAAGACTACCGGAACATCTAAAGCCAGTCCTGCGAAAACAGCTGGTGCGATTCCTGAAGATTCGATGGTTACAATTCTAGTGATGCCTTTATCCGCATAATGTTTAGCAAACTCATTTCCAATAGATTGCATAAGTTTAGGGTCAATTTGATGGTTTAAAAAGTTATCAACTTTTAATACCTCTCCTTCTAAAACATTGCCATCCTTTAAAATTCGTTCTTCTAATTCTTTCATGTAATCCACCCTTTTTTCTTAATATTTAAGTACAAATTAAAAGGCTCTTTCATTACTTATTGATTCATAAGCAAAGAAAAAGACCTTGAATAGTCATCCATTCTAATTTAATATACGCTTTTCGACTAAAAAGGTCAATTATTTTAGCAGGCTATTTGCATAAGAAGGAGTTTGAACGAACAATTAATACACATTGATCATTATAATTCGTTTAATCACTATGAATTGGTTTAGCTTCATTCGAAATTAGTTCATTAAAAAATACTAACCGCTTTGATTTCATTGAATAAACTAGAATTTCAATTGAGAATGTTATACTATTGAATCAAAGCGATTTAGGAAAGGAGTTTACTATGCGCAATAAAAGTTTATTTGAACTGATTAAACACTATTGGTATTTGGGCATTTTAGTTATTATTCTTATTGTAGTAATTGGTATGGGTATGAACCAAGAGAAACCTTGGTCAAATAGTCTTGCTGTAACTGAATCAAAGACATCGATTGTTGAAGTTGAGTCTGATGTTGTCGAATCAAAAGAAAGCCCAAAAATAACTGACATAGAGAATAAAGGGAATGTTTCTCGAAAAAACTCAGATTTATTTTTCTTAAGCGATCATCATGAAAAAAATGAAATTGAAGAAGAAACAACTGAATTAGCAGAAACTGAAGAAGTTGTCGAAAGCGATAGTGCTGCTGACGATTCTAAAGATACTGCTGCATATGAATCTAGTACGTACTCACCTACATACTCAAATGATAGTTACAGCACGCCCAAGAGCTCAAAATCGCCAACGAAAAATAGCACGCCTAAAAAGAATCAAAGCAATACGACTACTCCTAAACAACCGACAGATGCTATAAAAGAGTCTACAAAGCCAAAACCAGCAGAATCAACTCCAGCGCCAGTAGAAGTACCAGAGTCCGTTGACTCCACAAAACCTGTTGAACCTGAAATACCAACAGAACAGCCTACTATTCCGGAAGAAACAAAACCTGAACCACCGGTTGAAGAAGCTCCATCAGTTGAATCATTCTCTATAGAAGAATAACGAATCATTACTCATACTGCAAAAAGGTACAGCGTCTTAAATAGGCGAGGTCCCTTTTTTTGCTTTTAACAAATCTAATCTAAGGCATTTTACAATAACTTGTGCTTCTTATTAAAGAGTTCTCCAGTATTTATCTTATCTGAAAAACTAGTCCTATCCGACAAAAAAACTCCAGAAGGTTTCCCATTCTGGAGGTCAACTTTAATTTCCTTGAGATTCATTCTCTTCATCATCATTTGTTGTGTTTAATCGTTCAACATAAAGACTAACAAGACGTGATCCTTCTACTTTATTGGACTTAAGCAAGTAGTTTTCATATTCAACATTTGCATTATCACCTGGTTGAGGAATATTTCCGTATTGTGTAATAAAGTAACCAGCAATTGAATCCACATCATTTGACTCTATCTCAGTTCCGAAATATTCATTGAATTTTGATAATTGAGTCGAACCATCGACTAAATAAATACTTTCAGATACTTTTTCAATCATGTTATACGTTTCATCGTACTCATCATCAATATCTCCTACAATTTCTTCCAGTAAGTCTTCTAATGTCACAATTCCGACTACTCCACCATATTCATCGTTTAATACCGCTAACTGATTGCGTGTTCGTCTTAGTTCATACAATAAGTCGTCAATATGAATGGTTTCTGGAACATATAGAGGTTCATTTAAAATATCTTTCAAGTCAATATCGTCAATTTTAGTTGTTCGAGAAGCTTTCAACAAATTCTTCACATGTACAATTCCTATAATGCTATCTTTATCTTCGAGATAAACAGGAACACGCGAGTAAGGAATATCCAATAATTGAGGAATATTCACTGCGCTACCTTCTTTATAGTCGATCATAAACGTATCTGTACGTGGGACCATGATTTCTCTAGCCATTTTAGTATCCATTGATAAGATCCCTTTTAGCATTGTGAACTCATCTGGATCTATTGCACCCGCAATTTGACTGTGTTCTAAATATGCGCGAAATTCATCACGTGTCATTTTTTCTTTTTCTTCCGTAAAATCGATTGGAGTCAGTCTCTTTAAAATATTTGTTGAGAATGAAAGTAATTTTACAAAAGGTTTAGTTATTGTTTGTGCTACTAGAATGGTGCCAGAAGTAGCACGAGCAACTTCTTCAGCTTTTTGTAAAGCAACTTGTTTTGGATATAATTCCCCAAAAACAAGGGTTATATAAGATAGTGCGATCGTTACAACAACGGTTGCTATCTGTGCTCCCCCTGGAATAGTTGATAGATAAGGTTCGAGGCGAGTTGCAAAACTGGTTGCTGCTGATGCACTTGAAAAGAATCCTGCCAAGGTTATTGCTACTTGAATTGTAGCTAAAAAGTTATCTGAATTGCTTAGCAGTTTCAAAATATTCAACGACTTTTTATCGCCTTTAGCTGCCTTTTCTCTTATTTTCCCTTGATCTATTGATACAAATGCCATTTCCGCTGATGCAAAAAATGCATTAACAGCTGTCAATATAACGATAATTAATATCTGTCCTATCATCGACTGACTATCGGGGTCTGAATTCATTTATCATTGTCTCCTTTAAATTTTTCTGATTTTTTACAAAGTAGAAATAATATACCATTTCTTAAAACTATTTTCAACTGTGATTTTACAGAACAGTTATTCTTATTGGAATGTGTCCATTTTTTCAAGCATTGGAAGCATTGCATCAATCACCGAACCACTAGATTTCCCTTCAATCATTGCTACCATCAAATAACTGCTATTTTCAGCATCAAAAGCCAATAAGAATCCGTTTGTTTCAGCATCTTCACCTTCTATTTCAGACTCTTTTGTTTCAGCAGTACCCGTTTTAGCTGCAATTTGTTTATCAATAACAGCTAATTTGTGAGAAGAACCGTACGCTTTTTCGACTGTTTGAACTAAATCTTCTTTGATTATTGCTGCTGATTCTGGTGTAACTGCTTGCTTAGACTCGGCTGTTTCTTGATCTGCTGTCAGTTTAGGATAAACAAGCTTGCCACCATTCGCAAATGGAGTATATGAAGCGGCTTGTTGAATAGGATTAAGCAATAATTCTCCTTGACCAAATGCTGTATCTGCCAGAAGGCCTTCTGAATCCAATGTGCCACTATTAGATATCTGCGCAGGGTTCATTGCAATTGGCAATTTCAAATCTTCACCAAATATATAGTTTTTTAGTCCATCTTGATACACTTTTGCACCCATCTCAAGTGCTTCTCGTGCAAAATAAATATTATCTGAATAGGCAAACGCATCTGCCAAATTCACACTAGGATTGTCTTTCACGCGGGTAACTTTGTAATCTCCCCAAGAAGCATCTTTTTGCCAAGATAATCCCTCAATTTTTTGCGTTTCTGTAGGAATAATGGTCCCAGCATCTAGGCCAATGCCTGCTGTAATCACCTTAAACGTTGAACCTGGAGCATATCCAGATGCGTATCGAGCCAAAAATGGACTCTTCGGATCATCAACATATGCTTGATAATCTTCCGAACTAATGCCGCTTGACATTAAGTTTGCATCATACGAAGGTGTGCTAACTAAGGCTAGCAAACTTCCGTCCGTTGGATTCATGAAAACGGCTGAACCGCTCTCTCCTGTTAGTTGGTCGTAAGCAGCTTTTTGGATGTCAGTATCAATGGTTAACGTGATGTCTTCTCCATTTTTAACTTCCGTTTCTTGTAAGACTGTTTTTAATTCGCCATCACTTGTTTTGATTTCAATGCGTCCACCTTTTTGACCTCTTAACCGGTCATCATAAGTGGCTTCTAAACCCGACTTGCCAATAACGTCTCCCGTTCTTAACGTTGGATCTTTTTCGATATCTTCAGCTGAAACTTCTCCAACATAGCCTATCAAATGTGAAGCTGCTTCATTTAGAGGATACATACGAGCCGTTGTTTCTTGGTAAAGTACGCCAGGAATTTGTGGCAGTTCTGCATCTTGAGTCAGTCCTTTAAATGGTACAAAACTATCTGGGGTTACCCATCCTTGTTCTAAAAGTTTTTCCAGTTCTTCTACTTTAACGTCGTATGTTTCAGCAATTTTATTTAAAATTGTTGTCTTTTGTTCTCCTTCACCTAAAGCGGAAGGCTGCAGACCTGCTTGCCAAGATGTACCTTCCGTTGCCAATGGTGAACCATTTTTATCTAAAATATCGCCTCTTTCACCTACAGTTGTTGTAATTGAGATTTTATCTGTTGGCTCCATATCTGGAAAAATAAGGTGTGTGTTCCAATCGACTTGATAATCATCGTCAGTTTTAGAGAGTGTCGTTTCGTAATTTTTCTCTTCTAGTTTCCCTAAAGCTGTTTCCATATTCACCTTATACGAGAGCGTGTAGTGATCTGCTCCCTTTTCTTGTGTAAGAGACAGTTCGGAAACCTTTAATTCTGCAGCTCCTACACCGCCATACACTGTTTCATAGCGTTCTGCCATTGATTCTTTTGTGTAATCAATAGCGGTCAAGGATTCTTCAGAAACCACTTTACTCATAACTTTATAATTTTGTTTTTCTAGGGCTGCAATAAATGTATCTGCCGTTTTTTGAGCTGCTTTTTCATCTCTAGATTCAGCCCAAGCTGTATACCCGTAGATGCCTCCACCTATCACTGCAAGTAAGGCAACTACAATACTAATGATAGCCCATAAAGGTAGCTTCTTATCTCTTCTGTTCGTTGAATTCCTCATTTTTTACACCCGCTTTTTAATTTATTTTTCTTCTTCAGTTTCTTGTTGTTCTTCATACAACATTTCTTCTTGGTTACGGTATTTTTTCATTAACTCACTAAATAATTTCCCATTACTTGGCGGTGTATATGTAATCGCATTAGCACCAGCCGCAATTGTTGCTTTAATGCTTTCCTCTGTTGGCCCACCAGTTGCAATAATTGGCACTTTGGGAAATTTCTTACGAATTTCACGCACAATATGCGTTGTTCGAGCTGCGCCACTGACGTTCAAGATATCTGCTCCCGCATCTAATTTTTCTTGAATGTCCGAAAACTCCGAAACCACTGTTGATATGATTGGAATATCTACTAAGCGATCAATTTCCTGATAGGTTTCTTTTGGTGTAGGAGAATTTAATACAACTCCAATACAGCCGTGTGATTCTGCAAATAAAGCAATGTTGGCTGAACGATGCCCGTTAGTAATGCCACCGCCTACTCCAGCTAAAACAGGCATACTTGCCACAGTCGTAATCCCTTGAATGATAGCAGGATGAGGTGAAAACGGATAGACTGCGATAACTGCATCGGCATCGTTATTCATAATAATAGCAATATCAGTTGTAAAGATGAGTGAGCGGAATCTTTTTCCGTTTATAATAATACCGCTTGCTGTCTCAATAATTTCTGGAACAGCAACATAGTGCTTTCTTAAATCAGTCGTGATGCTGGGAGATCCTTTTTTTTCTTCCATATTTTCACCTCGTTAGTTAGTTTCATAGTATTTATTTTAACGAATGTCCGCTTTAATTGCTATCATTCTGCAATAAATAAAGCGATTTCTTATTGGATAATAAAAACGGGGTTCACTCTAAAGAAAGAACCCCTTTCTCATTATCGATCATACTGATTCAAGTCATACTGCTCAATCAAACGAATTAGTTTTTCTGGATAGTCAGGATCCGTGGCATAGCCACTTTCTTGTAAAGCATAAGCTGCTTCTTTGTAATCATTTGACGCTAAAACCTTAGCGTATTGATTTCCGTTCCAAGTTGTTCCTTTAGTGAATAATTCAGAATGGTCTTCCATTGATTCTTGCCATGTGGTATATTTTCTGAAATCTGCGTGAACTTCAATCCATTCACCATCGACAAACTCTTTGGTCGTCATTGTAACAATCGGTTCGGAACTGCTGCCTTTAATTCCATAAAAATTATTGTTTTTTATGGAAAGTTCGCTAGTACCCCAATCCGATTCAAGTATCGCTTGAGCAATACTGATACTCGGTAAAACGCCGTATTTTTTTTGCAACACTTGGGCGTAATCAGCGATTTGGACAATAAACTGCTCTTCTACAGGTTCGTCTTGAGATACCTGAACCTCAGCTGTTTCTTGTGCTAAGAAATAAAGAGTCCCAATAAAGATAAAGACAATGACAAAGAGCATCATTAAGAAATAGCTAGGCGTTATTCGTTGATGTTTAATACGTTTCACTGTTTTATACCGATTTTTTGGTTGTTTTTTTAGTGGCACACATTTCTTCCTTTCAATGAAAATACAGGAGTAAAAAAATAAGTTTATTTGCCAGCTTCTTCTAATAAAGCAATGTATTCTTCTAAAGACAAATCATATTTTTTCATATAAGCTGCATTTTCTTTTCCAACATAACGAAAATGCCATGATTCATATTCAATGCCGGTCTCTTCTTCTTTACCTTTAGGAAATCTGAGGACAAAACCATACTCAGCCGCATGCTCAACTAACCACTGTTGAGATTCTTGAGTATCAAATTCAGCAATCAGACCTTTTCCTGTTTTCAACCATTCTGTATCCATCACATCAATAGCAAGTCCCGTATGGTGTTCGCTTCCTCCAGGGATAGCAATGTAATCTTCTGTTAATTTAACGGCTTCTTCTTGAGAATGTCCTTCGTCTAAATATTGTTGAATCCTATTATTGTAATTTGTCTTTTGCAACTCAACTGAACGATAAGTTGAAACAGCAACAATCTCATGACCAGCTTCTTTCCCAGCATTCGTCATAGCCGTATAATCTTCAATAATTCGTTCATCCACTAATAATCCATTTGGCAATGCCTTTAAGGGTCTTTCAATCGATTCATCTATTTTTGTCCAATTGTTAACTAGTTCTAAATTCCAATCCTCTGTTGAAACAGCTGGTAAAGCATCTAGCATAGCTTGATGTTCAGCCTCTTCTGCTAACTTTTGTTTTTCTTCCGGAGTTAGAGTATCAATGGAAGAACTGGTTTCAGAAGCTTGACTAGATTGTGAGACAGATTCTTGATTGAATTGTTCGCACCCTCCTAAGATACCAGTTGTTATCAATAGTAAGGCTAATTTTTTATTCATTATTTTAAAGACTCCATTCTAATTTTGGATTGCATCAAAAAATATCTTTAATTCTTAAGATAGTGTACTTTTGATTTCACTCCTTTATAATAACATTAATAGAGAATAAGGTTAACAGGAAATCTTTTGGAGGTTTACAAATGAAAAAAGACACATTCACAGATCAGCTCTACAAAGCATCTCAAGGTATTGCTGCAGCAGTTGTGGTTACTTTAGGTATTGGACTATTAATCCAAAGCATTGGAGAGCTAATAGGCTTCTCAACACTCGTTACTATCGGCGCTGTCACAAAAACACTATTGATTCCTGGACTGGGTATTGGGATCAGTTATTATTTGAAAACAGATATTCTAACTATGCTGAGTGCCACAGCAGCAGGAGTTATTGGCGGTCGCGCGTATGCTTTTACAAATGGTGCAGTTACTTTAAAAAGTGGGGAACCCGTTGGAGCCTTGTTAGCTATTGCTATTGCAATTATCATTGGTACCTTTTTATTTAATAAAACGCGTTTCAATATGATTCTTGTCCCTTTTGCAAGTATACTAATCAGCGGTTTAATAGGCTTCACGTTATCTTCGCCTATAGCTTTTATGTTAAATTCCGTCTCATTATTGATTACTTCTTCTGTCGCTGGTTATCCTCTTTTATCTTCAATGCTTTTAGGCTTAGTTTTCGGTATGTTGATTTTGTCACCAGCTTCATCAGCTGCCATTGCTCTCGCTTTGCAACTTGATGGCTCTGCTGGTGCAGCTGCTTTAATTGGATGCAGCGTCCAGTTTACTGTTTTTGCCTTTCTCAGTCTGAAGGATAATGATGCTGGAACATTTTTAGGTCAATTGATTATTACCCCAAAACTGCAAACTGGGAATATCATTAGACATCCCAAAGTTGCGTTATTCCCCTTAATGTTGGGAACAATCTTAGCTCCTTTAGGGGTTCTAGTCTTTAATTTAGAAGCCTCTGCTGAGATTGCGGGCATGGGGCTATGTGCTTTAGTAGCCATTTTTGGAATCTCCTCTTCTCAAGGACTCGCTGCTACACTTTCGTATCTTTTTGTAGTACTTGTTTTACCGGCTTTATTGAGTCTTTTGTTCAAGCCATTTCTGATCAAATCAAATCTGTTAAAACCCCATGAGTTAAAAATTACGATTTAATTAAAAGAAGAGGCTGGGACAAAAATCCCAGCCTCTTTCCTATATGCGAATGTTTATTCTAAAACGTGCTCCAAAAAAACAGACCCGACGTCCACTTCACGAATAATGCTCGATGGTCGATGACCATACTGCGCGTATTCGTTCCCGTTGCCATAGCTCTTGCGGATTTATTCGCATTAGCGATAAGGTATGCGTTAGAAGATTTGGGTCTAAACGCTTTTTGTCCCACTCTCTTCTTTTTTAGTTACATCATTTGCTAGTATTAAAAAACAATAGGAAACAAACAAACTTTCTATCATTTTCCATTTACTAGACGTTTTATCCATATTAATTCTTTTCCAATCGGTTTATTCAGCTTTGTCCATCATGCCTGGCACAAAAGTCGAAATCTGCCATTCAACTCCAAACTGATCAACAACCTTTCCATATAATGGGCTCCAAAATGTTTCTTCGAGCGGCATCGATATCTTCCCATCTACTTTCAATTGGTCGAAAACCTCACGAGTTTCATCTTTTGTTTCATAGACTAAAGTGACAGATATGTTATTGCCTTGCTGATAACCAGCTTCGCCTTCAAGCGGGTTATCAGAAAACATCAAATAACTTCCATTTGTAAGCTGCAATGTTGCATTCATCACTTTATTTTGTATTTCATCAGGCAGTATGGGGTTATCTGGGTGTTGTGGCATATCCTTGAATTTGCTGATATCTAAAATCTCTGCTTTAAAAACTTTTGCATAAAAGCTCAATGCCTCTTCTGCATTACCATTAAATAATAAATACGGATAAGAATCAATTAACATACGGAGCCCTTCTTTCTTTATCTATTTAACAGCTTAAGAATAAAGTATTTCATTGCTGTGGTCAAAGAAAGCGTTTCAAAATCAACGAATTCTTAAAACAGAGTATATTAAAGATCAAGCTAGATGTAACTAATAACCTACCCCAACCGATTTTATCATGAGTGAACTAATTAAAGCATAATCTGATAAATTATCTATCTTAACTTACTTTCAGATCATTGCGTATCCTGAATATTTTTATTGAACCACTCTAAAAGGTTTGGTTTGTCTGTTTTTATTTGTTGTTGGATGATTCCAGGTAAACGCAATTCAATGATGTCCTTGTAGCTCCAGAAATCATACCCGTTCTCAATGATAAGGATTGTTGTATTCTGTTTGCGGTGATGTTCCATTATTCGATCTTCGGTTTCTTTTTTAAATTCTAGCTCGGCTGTACCGCTGTTCACCCATTTTTGTGCTACATGAAATTTGATAGCTAAATATTCGTTAACGGGATTGGCTTTAACTTCTGGAAAAAATGTAGCGTTTCGGCAAACTTTTTGTACCAGCATCCATTCGTATTCAGTAAACAACCGAGAAATCTTTTCCATATTTTCAGGTTTCAGTCCTTGGTTGCCTTTTTTCCAGCGGTCCCAACTTTGTGGTGTGATGCCTAATTGAGCGGTGTAAAAAGCTTTTTCGCTAACGTATTGCTCCTTTATAGCTCCTAAAACAATTTCTACTAATGCTTCATGCATGTTCATCATTCCCCTTCCAATTAATGAATAATTTTAAATAAGTGCTACCTTTATTTTACACCTATTACGTTAACTTTCAAATTGTATGCCTATACTTTTATCTTTTATTAGAAAAAGAAAATCAAACTACTTTCCTCGTTCCCACAACTGTTTTTCAATGGTAAAATAGCTTTGATAACGTTTAAATAAATTTCAGGAGGCTTTCCATGAAAAAGTTAAATTGGGGAATTTTAGGTTTAGGACAAATTGCAAATGAATTTGCTGAAACATTCAATGTTGATAATGCCGTACTTTATGCTGCGGGTTCACGAAATATTAAAAAAGCAGCTGCATTTGCTGAAACACACGGAATCAAAAAATCATATGGCTCATACGAAGAATTATTAGCTGATCCATCCATTGATGTTGTTTATATTGCTACACCGCATAGCCATCATGCTGATTTGATCTTGAAAAGTTTAGAACACGGCAAACACGTTTTATCCGAAAAAGCTATTACGATGAATAATAATCAGTTAGCGCAAGCTATGAAATTAGCTGAAGAAAAAAATCTTATTGTATCTGAGGCAATGGTTATTTACCACATGCCGCTTTACCATAAGCTAAAAGAAATCGCTCAAGAAGGATCACTTGGTAAATTAAAAATGATCCAAGTCTCTTTTGGAAGTTTAAAAGAAGAAGATCCAACAAACCGCTTTTTCAATAAAGATCTTGCTGGTGGGGCTTTACTGGATATCGGAATTTATGCCTTATCTTTTACCCGCTTTTTCTTGACTAGCCAACCACATGAAATTCACACGACCATGAATTTTTACGAAACAGGTGTGGATGAGCAATCGGGTATTCTATTAAAAAATGACCATGATGAACTAGCTGCCATTACGCTTACCTTTAGAGCTAAAATGCCTAAAATAGGAATCGTTGCATTTGAGAATGGTTTTTTCACAGTCAATGATTTCCCACGTGCAGAAAAAGCGACGTTAACCCGTCCAGATGGTTCAGTAGAAACGATTGAAGCTGGCGATACAAAACAAGCTATGAATTATGAAATAGCCGATATTACTAATCTAATTTTATCAAATCGCCCAGATCCTTCACTTACCCTTACCCATGATGTAATGGAAATTATGGATACATTGAGAACCAAATGGGGCCTTCATTACGATTTCGAATAAATTTGCAAAAAAAAGCCAAGGCTAAGTCCTATGTTACAGAGACTTATCCTTAGCTTTTTATTTTTTTATTGTTTCTCTTACTGGATCGTTCAACAATCTCATTTCCTTTTAGACTTGCCAAGCTCCATTAGAATTCTATTCTAAGTTAGTTGAATCAAGCTAGTTGCCCTTACTCAGATGAAAATTGGTTCTGAGTCCATCGAATTAAGGTTTGTTACGCCCTATTTAAACAGACCTACGATAGCATCCCATATTTGGCTAAAGAAGTTGCCGACTTTATCTACTAATCCACTATCTTCAGCTTGTTGCAGAGCGTCGCCAAATTTATCTTGAACGGTATTGGACAAGTTCTTCAACTGTTCTTTTACTTCAGCAGAATCAATTGCACTTGTTTGTTGGTATTTTTCAAATAAAGCCATCAATTGATCAATTTGGTCTTGCGTAACTGCATTTTTCAAGTTATTTTTTTCTAACGCTTCATTAATAATGCGTTCAACATCTTCCTTTGTAGCCAACTCACCTTGTTGTTCTTTCAAATCAGCTAAGCTTTGTTTAATATCAATGATTGCTTGATCAAATTTGGCTGTATCAAATTCTTCATTTCCATTATTTTCTTGTGCAATCTCATTGGTTGTTTCTAATTCCTCTTGCGCTACTTCCATACGTTCTTGGTCTAATTCTTCCCCATTAACGTCAAAAGCTTTATAAATACCTGTTAAGGCACTTTCTCCCGTAACCTTGCTGACACTTGCTACTTCGATTTTCACATCATTTACTCCTGCAGTAATGGCTGCATTTGCATATTGGTCTTGTGTAATTTGACTGATATTTTCTGGAGTGACAATTTCAACATCGACACCTTCTCCAGTGTCTTGTTTCTGTACCAATACGGATGAAATCATGCTAGATGTATTTCCTGATCCTTCACCTAAATAATTGATCAAGTCTTGACCTGTCACACTTCCGACAGCTACATTTTCTGGATTTTTAATATTTAATAACTCTTCTGTTTCAGTTATTTGGCTTTCAGATAATCCTCCGCCATAGATAAAAGTAGGTTTTCCCCATTTTTCATCTACAACTGTTGTATCGATTCCACTTGTGGTTGCGCTGGCAGATTGCGGCAAGACCGCTACTGTCGCTCCCATCAAACTCATTGTTGTTAAAGCCGTTAAACTCATTTTTTTTAATTGATTCATTTTAAAATCCTCCATCACACGTTTTTTATTGTTTGGTCCATTCTTTCTTAACCTCAGTATACCCAATTCTTATTAAGAAAAAACTAAGCTTTTTAATTAATCCATTTATCAAAAAAATGACTCAGGATATTTCTATCCCAAATCATTCACCCCAAACTATGTGCAAGCCTTACCCCTCCAAAGCAATTTAATGAAATGATGTAAATTAAATAATTGCTATTCAAAAAATTGTTAGGTTAACTGCTTATGTGATTACTATGTACCTTTAGAATAACAAACTCTTATAAGGTTGTCCAAGCAAAAATTAATATTTTCTTAAAAAATCTAAAAAAGCTATCTGAACGGTTTTTAAAACAACTTGTTTCCAGACTAGTTTCAGTAATAAGTAGCTTATTCTTAGTCTTTTCACACCTATTCCAATTTAAATTCTATATGGACAAATTTTTGTCACTTTTAAAATTTTATTTAAAGTGAACCGCCTTTATTAAGTGTTTAATTTCGCTTCATAGCTTTCTATGTCACAATGCAATTTTTACCCGCACTTTTAACTTGGCACAGTTTCTTTTTCTTTAAAACAGTTGAACTTCATTAATGACATACTTTTTCCATTTTATTGCTTTTCTTTTTCTGAATCAAAATTTTTGCGTTCAATTGTCCCCCAATTTTTACTGCCTTTATTGTAATTAAAGAAAGCTTTTACTCTCCACCATACAGTTAATTGACGGTAATAAAATTGTTCCAAAATGCTTACTGCGAACAACACTAAAATATCTTTTAAACTACCATATCGTTTATATGATATCTCTTCAAATAAAATAGCGGAGTATGAAAATAAGATACCCATTAAACAAGTTAACAAAAAGATGAAAATAACAGATGAAGAGAAAATACCAAGATAAATGGCAAAAGCCATTACAATATAGCCAATCATTTCAATAACAGGTCCTAACAACTCAACCAGAAAGAAGTATGGCATAGAAGCTAAACCGATAATTCCATATTTAGGTCGACCAATCATTTCTTTATGTCTATTTAAAGAATCAAACAGTCCTCTATGCCATCTTATCCGCTGACTTTCTAATCCTTTATAACTATCTGGCGCTTGTGTCCAACACACCGCATCGGAAGCAAAATCAATATGATAAGGTTCACCAGACTGACGAAACCCCTTATGCAGTCTTAGAATCAGTTCCATATCCTCACCAATGGTCTTCTCAAATCCTCCAACATCTACTACAGCGGATTTTTTAAACAAGCCGAAAGCTCCTGAAATAATTATCAATGCGTTATATTGTTGCCAACCGATACGACTTGTTAAAAAAGCTCGAAAGTATTCGATCACTTGGAATCGTTCGATCATTTTTCTAGGGATCTTCGTTTGAACGATTTGCCCATTTTTTATTTCACTTCCATTTGCAATACGGACCATTCCACCAACTGCAACTGTTTCTTCATGTTTAAGAAAAGGCGAAACAATACGTAATAATGCGTCTTTTTCAATTATACAGTCTGCATCAATTGCACAAAACAAAGGAAAAACAGAAGTATTAATACCTGCGTTTAAGGCATCTGCTTAAACCAACGTAGATACTCTTCTTTTGTGATAGCTAGCTCTCCCGAAAATGTACCAGGTTTAGCTGCTCCCATGTTGACACCTGTTAAAAATGTCGATTTCCATTCACCATCTTTATAAATCGCCGATTGTAAAATTAAGCTAGACAAATAAAAAAGCCATTCGTGGTACACTCAAAATGTATTTCCGACCAAAGAAAACATAGGAGTGATCACGAATGACCTACACCCATCTTACCACTGAAGAACTTGTAATGATAGAAGCTTATTTCCATCAAAAAATTTCTGTTTTGAAAATTGCCACCTACATTGGCCGTTCACGTCAGACGATTCATAACGTAGTTACTTTCCTAAGGAAAGGTTACACGGCTCTTGATTACTTTAAACAATACAAAGAAAATAAGAAGCGCTGCAGTAGACATCCTATTACCTTACCCAATGACCAACAAGAATATATTCAAAAGATGGTTGCTCAAGGATGGACTCCAGATGTGATTATTGGTCGTGCAGAAAGGTTCATCGCTTGTTCCTCACGCACCTTGTACCGACAGTTCAAACAAGGGCTCTTTGATCAAACAACTCTTCCTATGAAAGGAAAACGTAAACCAAACGGTCATAAAGAAAAACGAGGGAAACAAGCTTTCAAAAGAAATATATCTGAAAGATTAACGGATTATCCACAATTTGAAGACGAGTTTGGTCATCTAGAAGGAGACACTATTGTTGGCATTCATCATAAAAGTGCTGTAATCACATTGGTTGAACGGATTTCAAAAGCCATTATTACTTTGAAGCCCAATGGGCGTAAAGCACAAGATGTTGAAGAAGCCATAAACAACTGGTTCCAATGTATTCCAAGAAATCTCTTCAAATCCATTACGTTTGATTGTGGAAAAGAGTTTTCCAACTGGAAAACCATTAGTAATCTAAATGATGTTGCTATTTACTTTGCTGATCCAGGAACTCCATCCCAGCGAGCTTTAAACGAGCATTCTAATGGACTGCTTCGAAAAGACGGTTTACCGAAAGAAATGGATTTTAACCAAGTTGATCAATCTTTTGTCTCTGCAGTCGCTTCAGTAAGAAATCAGATCCCAAGAAAATCTTTACAGTATCTGACACCGTTAGAAGTATTTTTAAATTACATTAATGAGTGGGAACTGTCTAACTTAATTTGACAAACGATAAATATAAAAATCTTTCCCCTCAACCTTTGCTACATAAGAAAGACCATTTTCAGATATATGAACATTTTTTCCTGGTTGACCCATAAAAAAAACACCTCCTCCAATACCTATCAAAACAACTGCTAATCCAACGATCAGCCACCCTTTTTTCATTTAGAAATCCCCTTTTATTATTTATCTATTTCATTTGATTTTGTGTTCTCAATTATGTATAAAAAAGCAACTATTTCATTACTATAACCGAAAGCCAACTTTTAGGATAGAAAATTCTAAATTTATTTGAATCTTAATTGTTCATTAGTGTCCACTCCTATCCTAACACTAAGAAAAAAGCCAATCAATCCCAAAAATTAATTCTAATTTTTGGGATTGATTGGCTTTTTTTCAACTTTATTTCAACGCTATTCCACTACTATTCAGCTTTTTTCCTTCTTTATAAATTGCTGAACTAACCGTATAGCCACTTGTCGTTAAGATTTCTTTAATTGCGCTTGTATCTGGACTATCCATTTGGATAATCACTTGTGTGAAATTGTCTTTTCGATAAACAGCTATTTGATGAATACTGATTTGAGCTTCTGCTAAAATATTAGTAATATCTTCCAGAATTCCTGGTTGATCTTCTGGAATATCGATCACAATACGGCTGCCTTTATTGTTGTACCCCATAATGTCAATAAAAGCACTAAAGATATCTTTATCCGTAATGATACCGACAATTTTATTTTCCTCTTCTACTACCGGCAAGACACCTATTTCTTGGTCTCTCATACGAGCAGCAGCTTCTTCCAATAAATCATCTGCTTGAATAGTAAGAACCTTTTTTTGCATGATATCGCCAACTTTAGTTTTAGTTAACAAATAGTTCATCTCATGGATACTCAGGCTCGTTGCTGTAGAAGGGGAATTTTCTTGAATAATTTCTTGTGTAATTAACCCAATCATTCGTCCATTTCTCACTACAGGCAACCTGTGAAAATCATTTTCTTTCATAATATCAAGCGCCTCTAAAACTTTGGTCTCTTCTGTAACGGTCACGACAGTTGCAGTCATATAACTTTTTACGTCCATTTCTTAACCTCCCAAATATGCTTTTTGCACTTCGTCACTTGCTAATAGCTCTTTTCCTGTACCGGTTTGTACAACTTTTCCAGTTTCTAAAACATATCCACGATGCGCAATTTCTAACGCTACTTTTGCGTTTTGCTCAATCAATAATACCGTCGTTCCTTGTTTATTGATCATTTGGATGATATTAAAAATTTCTTTAATGAACAAAGGTGCTAATCCCATTGAAGGCTCGTCCAGTAACAATAATTTTGGCCTAGACATCAATGCTCGGCCCATGGCAACCATTTGTTGTTCCCCACCAGAAAGAGTGGCCGTATCTTGTTTTTTACGTTCTTCCAAAACAGGAAAACGGTCAAATACCATTTTCAAATCTTTTTGTATTTCACTTTTATCTTTTCTAAGGAAAGCTCCCATTTCTAAATTCTCCATGACAGTCATTCCTTTAAAGACATGGCGTCCTTCCGGAACTTGAGAAATACCTAGCTGAACGATTTTACGCGTTGATTCTTTCTGGATGGGTTGGTCTTTAAACAAGATTTCACCTGATTTTGGACGATGTAAACCAGAAATCGCTTTTAGAACCGTTGATTTCCCCGCACCATTAGCACCAATCAATGAAACAATTTCACCTTCATTCACTTCAAAGTTGATTTCTTTAGTCGCTTGAATGACTCCATAATAAACAGATAGATCTTTTACTTTTAACATGTCTACTCACCACCTAAATATGCTTTAATAACGGCTTCATTGGTTTTGATCTCATCAGGTGTTCCATGAGCGATCATTCTGCCATATTCTAATACGTAAATGCGTTCACATACATCCATAACTAATGACATATCGTGCTCGATTAACAAAATCGTGATTTTGAATTCTTTTTGGATTTGGCGAATCAAAGAGGTCAGACTAGCTGTTTCTTGAGGGTTCATTCCGGCCGCCGGTTCATCTAAAAATAAGATTTTTGGTTTAGTGGCCAATGCACGAACGATTTCTAAGCGTCTTTGTTCCCCATACGGCAAGTTTTTTGCTAACTCAGCTACTTTTGTTTCTAAATTAAACAGCTTTAACAATTCAAGAGCTTCAATGCGCATTTTTTCTTCAGCTGCATAATATGCAGGCGTTCTAAAGATGCTAGCAATTGTGCCGACTTTATTTTTTTCATGCATCCCAATCAAAACATTTTCTAATACAGTCAAATCTTTAAATAAACGAATATTTTGAAACGTTCTACCTAATCCCATAGAAGTGATGGCATACGTTTTTTGCTTGATCAAGGATGTTTTCTTGCCGTCTACTTCGAGGTCAATAACTCCTTCAGTTGGTTCATATACACCTGTTAATAAGTTGAATAGCGTGGTTTTCCCTGCCCCATTAGGACCAATCAACCCCACTAATTCATTATCTTCCAATTGCATATTTACCATAGAGACAGCAGATAGCCCACCAAAGTTTTTGGTCAATTGTTTAACTTCTAATAAGCTCATTCTGCTTCACCCTCTTTCATAGATTTCTTTTTGTTTTTACGATCTAATAATCCAGAGATCGTAAATTCTTTTGTTCCTAATAATCCAGAAGGTCTAAAGACCATGATTGCAACTAGAGCAACTGAATAAATAATCATTCTCAGTTGTCCAAAAGGCTGCAAATAAACATTCAAAATGCCTAATACGATAGCTGCAACAACACTTCCGGTCATACTTCCTAATCCGCCAAAAACAACAATGATTAAAATATCAACAGATTTCATAAAAGTAAAATCTGCCGGACGGATAACGCTGAAATAAGAAGCATGTAATCCACCTGCTATTGCTGCAGAAGCTGCTCCTAAAACAAACGCAATGATTTTATATTTTGTTGTATTGATTCCCATAGATTCAGCTGCAATTTCATCTTCTCGAATAGAAATCGTTGCTCTTCCAGGACTGCTTTTGATGTAATTCATGATCACAATCAAAGAAATTACGATAAAAGCAAACGTAATCTGCCAATTTGCAATAAATGGGATGCCGCTTAACCCAGCCGCTCCATTTGTAATATCATTCATATTCAAGATTACGATCCGGATAATTTCGGCTACTCCTAAAGTAGCGATGGCTAAATAATCCCCTTTTAGTCTTAATGTAGGGATTCCAACTAATAAAGCTACTAGACTGGCTATAGCGATTCCTAATAAGAGTCCTCCCATAAGGCCTAACACAGTTGGATATTTAATACTGATAACTCCGGTACAATAAGCACCGATAGCCATAAATCCTGCATGTCCTAAGGAAAATTGACCTGAAAAGCCAATAATTAAATTCAAACCCGTTGCTAAAATGACATTAATCAAAATCGTCATCAATGTTATTTCATAAAAAGCATTAATAATACCAGTGGCTGTTCCTACTTGAATGAGGATATAGATGGCTGCAATAAAAATGAGCCAACCGAAGTTTTTCTTATTGAATTGTTTCATTCTTATCACCTACACTTTCTCTTTTACATTTTTGCCAAGCAATCCGGATGGTTTGAAGATAAGGA
Source organism: Carnobacterium sp. AT7 (assembly GCF_000171855.1). Taxonomy (NCBI): domain Bacteria; kingdom Bacillati; phylum Bacillota; class Bacilli; order Lactobacillales; family Carnobacteriaceae; genus Carnobacterium; species Carnobacterium sp. AT7. The sequence continues at coordinate 57,738 of NZ_ABHH01000001.1, forward strand.
TAATAATTAGAATCAAGTAAACCACTGCATCTTTGATTAATGAACCGCCATATCCACTGACTAGTGTTTCAATGATTCCAATAGCAAATCCCCCGAACATAGCCCCTGGTATAATTCCAATCCCACCTAGTACAGCGGCAATAAAGGCTTTTAATCCTGGAGCATAACCCATCATTGGTTCGATTGAATTGTAATACAATCCTACTAAAACGCCGGCTGCTCCTGCTAATGAAGAACCAAGTGCAAACGTAAATGAAATGACATTATCGACATTGATTCCCATTAAACGAGCTGCATCTGCATCTGTACTGACTGCTCGCATCGCTTTGCCCATTTTTGTTTTTTGAACAATGAGTTGCAGAGCTAACATTAAAATGATAGTTGTAGCAAAAATCATGATCTGTGTCTGACTGACTTGTAATCCGGCAAATTCATATACTTTATTCTTAATCACTTGTGGAAAAGCTCTGGTTTCTGAACCAACTAAGTAAATCATGCCATTTTGCAGTAAATAGGACATACCGATTGCTGTAATCAAAGCAGCCACACGTGTTGCATTACGCAAAGGTTTATAGGCGATTCGTTCAATTGCTACTCCCAAAATGGCACAAAAAACCATGGACAGAATCAACGCCGGAAAAAAACTGAGCTGCAAAGTATTGATTGCTGTATAACCAACAAATGCACCTACCATATAGATATCTCCATGAGCAAAATTAATCAATTTGATAATGCCATAAACCATGGTGTAACCTAATGCTATCAAGGCGTAAATACTTCCTAAAGAAAGTCCGTTAATCAGTTGTTGTAAAAATGCTTCCATAAAATGGCACCTCTTTTCATTTTTAAATACTAAAAGGTGCTAAGCAAGAACTTGCTTTGCACCTTTTTAGTTTAACAGGTCATTAAGGTGTAACTTCAGTATTTCCTACTTCTACACCATCTTGTAATTCAATAACTAAAGTTGATTTGACAGGATTGTGATTTTCATCAAATGAGAATGTACCCGTCACGCCATCAAATTCAGTAATGTCTTCAAGAGCTTTTGTCAGTGCTTTTGGTGTTGTATCGTCAGCTGCTTCAATTGCTTGAGCTACAAGATAAACGGTATCATATGCAAGAGCAGCAAACATATCTGGGTCTACATCATATTCAGCTTTATATGCAGCAATAAATTCTTTCACTTGAGCATCTTCACTGTTTGGTGAGTAGTGAGCTGAATAATAAACATCATCAACATTGTCAACCCCTGCCAATTCAAGTAATGCTTCGTTCCCAAAACCATCTGCACCTAATATCGGTTGCGTGATTCCCATTTCACGAGCTTGTTTGATAATCAATCCTGCTTGATTGTAGTAGCCAGGTAAGAATATGAAATCAAAATCAAGATCTTTTATACGTGTTAAGATTGCACTGAAATCAGTGTCATCAGCAGTAAAATTTTCTTCTGCAACGATTTCTCCATCAAATTTTCCTTCAAACGCCTTGGTTAAACCCAATGCGTAATCACTTGAGCTATCGCCAATGACTAAGGCTTTTTTAGCTCCTAATTCATTTGTAGCAAATTCGGCTAAAGCAATCCCTTGAAATGAATCTTGGAATGATGTCCGGAAAATATTTGGTTGAACTTTGCCATTTTCATCAATTGTCAAACTGTCATCTGTTCCAGAAGGAGTGACTAAACTTACACCTGCTCTTGTAACAGCTGGCGTGGAAGCTTTTACCGCTCCAGTCGTTGCGGGTCCTACAATAATAGATACTTCATCTTGCGTAGCTAGTTTTGTTGCAATACTAGCTGCTTCAGTATTATCTGATTTTGTATCGTATTCAACTAAATCAATTTTTTTATCTAAAATGCCACCATTGTCATTAATTTCTTTAACAGCTAACTTTACTGCATTTGCTTCCGCAGTACCGTACGCTGAAACCTCACCTGTTTTTTCAAACATTGAACCTATTTTGATTTCGTCTGCATTGCTGCCACTTCCAGCACCACATGCTGTAGCCAATAGCGAAAGAGCTGCAACTCCCATTACCAATCTTTTTTTCATTTTCTTTTCCCCCAATTTACGCTATTGCGTTAGTTAATAAAAAACAATTCCGCCTATCCAATCATTAAAATTAGATAACAAAATGATTTATTAATAATTAGTATAGAATATTCTGAATATTTAATCAATGGTAATCTGAAGTTATTTAAAAAAACATTCTCTCATCGTTTATAAAAACAAAAAAGGATGGAATAGTTCTCCACCCTTTTTTGCCTATTCAGCACTTTCATTCACCTTTTTGTTGCTCATAAAAATCTTTTTTTATTTGAATAAACCTCGTAAAATCATTTAAAAGCACAAATAAAGCTGCCCGATTTTCAAATTCAGCTCGTGTTTTAGGCAAATCACTCATTCTAAAATCCGTTAACAGCGATTCAATATCTTCGGTTAAATCTAATACGGGATTGCTTTCATGAAGTTGATCAGCCGTCCGTTGGAACAACTGAGCCAATATTTCATTTTGCTTGGTTGGTAAAGAACATACGCTGATATCCATCGACATTTCTGCCAGTATTTTAGCTTGCTGTTGCCGCATGTCGATATACTGAATGATATAATCATCGTATTGACTTAATAATTGATTATTGGATTCCATATAAGCCACTTTTTCTGCTGTTTTTAAGTCTTTTGAAAGTTCTTTTATCAAAAGCTCGCCTTTTTCATTTGAACTCCCATTTTTTAATACCAAAGAAAAGTTCATTAAAACATGTCTCATTTTTTCTTCAATTTCACCTCTTAGTTTTACTAATTGCTTTTCTTTTGAAGGCATGTACCAATTAAATAAGATAGCAATTCCCACACCAATCACCATCAATAAAAGTTCATTTGTGAGCCAAGTAATAGAGGTACTTTGTTCTAGTAACAAATGAGAAACCAGTACGGAACATGGAGCTATTCCTACTTCTACATTGAGTTTATATGCTAGAGGAATATAAACGAGAAGATATAAACCAAAAACAATTGTATTAAATCCAAGCAATTGAAAGAGAATCGTTGCTATCCCTAAGGCTAACACCGTTGATCCCACACGTTGAATCGCTATCGTAACCGATGATTTTTTTGTGTCTAATACACTTAATATAGCCACAACTCCTGCTGAAACACTATATTCTAATTGAAATGCCTGAGCGATTAAAATTGCAATAGTTGTCGCAAAGGCTATTTTTATTGCTCGTAAAGAGACCGTCATGTTTACACTCCTTTGGTATAATCCTTAAATCAATAGTACCTTACTTCTATCAAAACTAAAAATTTTTCTTTGCATTTTATTTACTTATCCCTATTATTAATACTAGACACATTGAATCTAAAAACTAAACAATTACACACAGAAAGTGATGGATATAGATGAAAATTGGCAATTATCGCATAGGCATGCGTACATTAAAAACAGGTATAGCAGTAGGATTATGTATTCTTTTATTCCATCTGCTTGATAGGGAACCCCCTATGATTGCCGCTTTAGCAGCTGTCTTTGGTTTGCGTGAAGATTGGCAGACCAGTTTAGAATTTGGGAAAACCAGAATCTTCGGCAATTCCATTGGAGCTATTTTTGCTGCTATTCTCATTTTGCTCCAACAACTCATCGGCTTGGATTTTTTAATTGAATTGTTTGGCGTTCCTCTTGGCATCATTCTGATTATTGTATTTTGTGACCGAATTAATTACAATTCTGGAATTATCGGAGCTAGCGCAGCTTTTTTAATTATTTATTTTAGCATCCCAACTAACGAGACTGTGCTTTATGCTTTGGCTCGAGTTTTGGATACCTTTATCGGAACGTTTATTGCTATCGCAGTTAACCGTCTCATTCCTGGTGGACCGAAACCAACTGATACGTTGCAACCTTAATGGTTTAAACTACTTTTCCCAAAAAATAAGAGGCGGCCATTTCAATTTTGGATTCCTCTTATTTTCTTTGTGCTTTTCTCTGCAAATGTCGTATAGAAGGGCTCTAATTCAATTTTCTCGGCCTTTTTATAGAGAAAAAAATAAAGCAATCTGTTCTTAAGAAATAAAGAAACAGATTGCTTTATTTTTTTTTCTACGGAGATAAACGAGACACTTCGTATCCTTTTAGCTGTGATCCGCATCCTTTTAGTTGAGCTGCGTTCGACAGGCTCTCGGAAAAAACAGAATCTCTACAAGGATGGAACATCCTCTGCGAGATTCTTTATTTTTCTGTCAAGCCTTGACGTCGAACTTCGCATCCTATATTAATCTACTGATTTTAAAGCTTCGATCATGTCTACATTTTTGAGTTTGAAATGCATAGCGATCATAACTATTCCTGAGAAGACAAGAGTTATGATTGCTGAGTAAAGATAGCTCAATGGTTGAATAGTTGGGCTGAACATGAGGAGATCGATTTCGGCTGTATCTAATACGAAGCTGTGTAGCAAGACTCCTAATAGCGATCCAACAACGATTCCCATTAAAGTAAGAATAATATTTTCACGATAAATATACATGGTCACTTCTTTATCGAAAAAGCCTAATACTTTAATAGTAGACAATTCTCTTTCGCGTTCAGAAACATTGATATTGGTTAAGTTATATAGCACCACAAAAGCTAATAATCCAGCTGAAACGATTAGTACCAATGTTACAATTCCTAAACTTCCCATCGTTTCTTCAAATGCTTTACTGACGTCACTACTAAAATTGACCAATAAGACACTTGGCTGTTCTGTCAATGTAGCTCCTAATGATTCTTCATCTACTTTGCCTTCACCATAGTTCAACATTTCAGTTGTGTATTCTGGTGATTTTCCAAACGTAGTTTCATAATAGTCTTTGTTCATATACACATAATGACCAGTATAATTTTCAACGATTTCTTTTATAACAACTTCAGCTTCTTTATTATCAGTATCAGTCAAAGTCAAAGTATCTCCTTTTTCCACGTCAATTAAATCGGCTAATTTCTCACTGATGATTACTCCTTCTTCAGGCAAAGAATACGTTTGACCAGAAGTGCGGTCGTTTAAGAGAACATAATTTTCAAATTTTTCTGTTGTTGCAGGTGCAAACACAGTTACAGTTTGTGTGTTAACTCCTTCAACATCGACTGTATAACTTTCTTGACTAACTTTCAAAGATTCATCAATAACTGGTTGATTGGCTACTACCTCATCATAGTCTGATTTTTCAGCATCGCTTGCATCTGTATTTAGAGCAACGATGGCATCATATTTCATGATTTTTCCATATTGCAAATCAGCCACATCTGAAATAGAATCTGATATACCGAATCCAGTTAAAATCAAAGCTGTACATCCTGCAACACCTAGAACCGTCATCAGCATACGTTGTTTGTAACGGAAAAGATTCCGTGCAGTTACTTTTTGAATGAAGCCAAAATTATTCCAAATAAACGGAATACGTTCTAATAAAATACGTTTCCCAATCTTGGGTGCTTTTGGACGCATCAACGTAGCTGGTGTACTTTTTAAAGCCACTCGTGTCGCAAGGTAAGCTGACATAACGGTACATAACAAAGCCACAATTAGAGAAATAACAGCGTAACTAAGGTAATACGTAACACGAACGGACGGTAAATTATACATTGACCCATACGCGTTAAAGATAACATTAGGGAACACTTGATACCCAACAATTAAACCAATAATGGTGCCTAATAAACTGGCTACTGAAGCGTATACTAAGAATTTTTTAGAAATATCCCAATTAGAATATCCTAATGCCTTTAATGTTCCAATTTGCAAGCGTTCTTCTTCTACCATGCGTGTCATAGTGGTCAAACAAACTAATGCAGCAATCAAGAAAAAGAATACGGGAAAGACTTGTGCAATTGCTGATATGCGGTCTGCATTATCGCTAAATTCGCTATAACCAGGATTCGTTGAACGATCTAGTACGTAATACTCAGGCAGTTCTAACGCTTCTAAGTCTTTCTTTGCTTCAACAAGTTCGGCTTCACCATCTGCAATTTCTTTTTCAGCATCAGCTGATTTTGTTTCAAACTCGGCCAATGCTGTTTCATAATCAGCTTGTCCAGATGTTATTTTTTCAAGCGCAGCAGCTAGTTCAGCTTCGCCGTTTGCTTTTTCTTGATTTAATTGCTCTTGACCCTCAACTAATTGGGATTCTCCATTAGCAAGCGTTGTTTTTGCCGCTTGGATATCTGCTAAACCTTGAGCCATTTTTGTTTCATTAGTTGTTAGTTCAGCATCTGTTGCAGCCATTTTCGCTCGTGTTTCTTCAAAATTAGCAGATATTTCGTTTAGCGCTGCTGAAACCGTGCTGTTTGGAACAACTCCGGCAAAGTAACCCGTAAAGGCTTCTCCCAGTGAAGAATCAACAGCTGCAGCTGCTTGAGTGATGCTCGTTTGACTTTCAACGGGTACACTTTCAATCGGAACCGCTAAAATAGCTCTCGCATTTTCAACAAAAGATTCTCCATTAGCTAAAGATTGTTCTGCAGTTACTTTTTGTGCTTCAAAATTATTGCGGGCATCAATAAGCTGCGTTTGGGCTGCTTTTAAATCTGCTTCCTTTGTAGCTAATTCGGCTTTTCCAGCATCTAATTCTTGGCGTTTTTGATCGATTGTGGCTTGGGCGTTAGCTGTTTGCGTTTCTAAAGTCGCTTTGCCTTCAGCATAATCAGTACGTCCTTGATCCAATGTAGCTTTAGCATCGTCTAATTTTTTTTGTCCATCTGCTAATTGTTGCTTGGCATCATCGATTTCAGCTTGCCCGTCATCAATTTTCGCTTGCGCTTCTGAACGAATTTCGGCTAAGCGTTCTTCTGGTCTTTGTTCAACTACTTTTTCGATTTGTTCCATCTGATTTTCAACATTGTCCTCATACTCTGGCGAATAAGAAACAAGTGAATCATTCTGTTTAAAAGACAGATACGCTTCTGTATAGAACTCTAACGTAAAATCTTCTTTGGGGATAACCGCAAATCCATCAACGGTTCCTTTTCCCACTGTACTGGTTCCTCTTGCAGAATTTTCAATATACTGCGGACTGTTCACAAAACCAACCACTTTAAAAGTTGTTGTAGCAAACGAATCTTCTAAATTGGTTTCTTCTTCTTCTGAAGAAAGCGTGACTGTATCACCAATTTTGTAAGCACTAGTCATACTGCTCTTATTATCTAAAGCAATTTCACCAGTTTTTTCTGGCAAACGTCCCGATTTCACAACGTAATCATTTTGTGTGGTTTCTTCAGTCAAAGAGTAGCTTACTAATTTGGCAACCAAACTGCTATTTCCTAAAATAACATCTTGACTGTAACTCATGGTTACATCTGCGCCTTCGATGCTTTCTAAGGCTTTTTTATCATCGTCATTTAGTCCGTATGTAGACACCACTTTTGTATCCATCAGGTTCGTTTTGTTATAATACTGATTTGCGGTATCAATCATATCAGGACCAGTCGCTTTAATTCCAGCGAAAAAGGCAACTCCTAATGTGATGATGATAAAAATAGATAGAAATCGTGTTTTTGATTTCCCCATCTCTTTAAAGATGTCTTTCCATAGTGCTTTCTTTTTCACTTTTATTCCCCCTCTACCATTCGATATCTTCTACGGACATAGGGTGGTCATTCAGTGTCACATTACGTACTTTTGCATTGTTTATTTCAATCATGCGATCTGCCATTGGAGCGATTGCTTTATTATGTGTGATAACGATAACGGTCGTACCCGTATTTTTACAAGTATCCTGCAATAGTTTTAAAACTTGTTTTCCAGTTTCATAATCTAAAGCACCGGTTGGCTCATCACATAAAAGAAGTTTCGGCTGTTTAGCTAAAGCTCTTGCAATGGCTACCCGCTGTTGTTCCCCACCAGATAACTGTGCTGGGAAATTGTCTAAGCGTTTGCCTAAGCCGACATCTTCAAGAACCTTTTGAGCATCTAACGCTTTGCTAGAAATTTCCGAAGCCAATTCGACATTTTCAATAGCTGTTAAATTAGGGACTAAATTATAAAATTGAAAAACAAATCCAACATCATCACGACGGTATTGAGTGAGTTGTTTTGTATTAAATTGGGCAATATCTGTTCCATCAACGAGTATCTGTCCTTCATCTGCCGTATCCATTCCACCTAGGATATTTAGAACGGTTGATTTCCCCGCACCACTTGGTCCGACAATTACTGCAAATTCACCTTTTTCAATTTCAAATGAAATACCATCATTTGCGGCAATGACTGTTTCACCCATTTTGTATCGTTTAAATTCATTTTTTATCTCTACAAAAGACATTTTTGCACCTTCATTTCTTAAAATAATTCTAAGTAAGTGTACCATAAAGTAAGTTAAATAAAACCTTTAGTCCACACTCAATTCATAAGATTTTACACTAATAAAAACTAAATTGCGAGAAAAAAGCCGAGGAAAACACTCCCCGACTTTTTTTCTTACGTTGTTTTACAACTATTATAACTGTCACAAAAAGACTTCCTATTTATTCAATTCACTATGGTTATACCCATACGTAAGATAGAAAATCACACCTAAAATTAACCAGATAACGAATGAAATCCAAACCGATAACGACAGTTGGATCATCAAGTAAATGCACACGACAATGGAAACGATTGGGAAAATAGGAACAAACGGAACTTTAAATTCTCCATCTTTTGGTTCGCCGAAGTCTTTGCGTAGTTTAATAATTCCTATAGCTAAAATCACAAATATCATTAATGTCACAATATTCGTTAACTCTGCTAATTTGCCAAGTGGCACTATTCCAGCCAGTACAGCTGAGACTGTGCCAGCTATTTGTGTTGCAAATTTAGGACCTTTTGTTTTAGTATCTACTTTACTCAATTTCTTTGGAAGTAGTCCATCTCTTCCAATGGCATAAATCAAACGCCCTAATCCATAAGTCATTGAGATGAGAACAGTTAAAAGCGTTACTATTGCTCCTACAGAAATAATACCGGCAATAAAATCTTGCCCAATAAAACGTATTGCAAAAGCAACAGGATCTTTAACATCTAATTGTGCATAAGGAACAATTCCCGTTAACACTAACGTCACTGCGATGTACAAAACAGTAGCAACTCCAAGTGAACCGATGATTCCTCTTGGGATATCTCTACGTGGATTCTTGGTTTCTTCTGCTGCCGTACTGACAGCGTCAAATCCTAGGAAAGCAAAGAAAACGACTGCCGCTCCTGATGCGATTCCTTTTACGCCAAAAGGAGCAAAAGGTGTCCAGTTTTCTGGTTTAACATAAAATACGCCTACGACAATAAATAACGCAATCAAACCAAATTTTATAAACACCATAATATTATTTAAACGCAACGCTTTTTTAGCCCCTTGGACCACAATGTACGTAACGACAAATGTAATCAGTACAGCAATCACGTCAATATAAGATCCAGTTTCAGCATTATAAGAAGAACGCAATGCAATGGGCAATCCAAGGCCAATTCCATCTAGAAAACCATTCATGTAACCTGACCAGCCTGATGCTACTGAAGCATTTGCTAGTAAATACTCACATATCATTAACCAACCGACTAGCCAACCAATGATTTCACCAAAAACTGTGTAGCCATAAGAATATGCTCCACCTGCCACTGGAATTCGAGAAGCGAATTCCGCGTAACATAAGGCCGATAATACACACGAAAAAGCTGCGATAATAAACGAAATAATCAAAGCCGGTCCAGCTGTCAATGCAGCAGCTGTTCCTGTGATTACAAAAATTCCTGTTCCAACAATTGCGCCTAAACCTAGTAAAATGAGATCCATCGTTTTTAACTCTCTTTTTAAATTAGTTGGCTTTTCAATTGTCTCCAATGGTTTCTTTCTAAAATAATTCATCTGCTAACATTCCCATCCGCTCATAAAATTTATCTATGATTTAACATAACCTAATAAAACGCCACCGACAATGACTAAAATACAACCCCATAAAATATAACGGAATTCTCGTTTGGTTTTCGTTTCTCCTAAGAACCAAATGCTACCTAATGTAGAAATAATGATACCGGTTTGTGATAGAGAGAAGCTGATGGCTAATCCTACTTTTTCCATTGAAATCAACATAAAGATATTCCCAGTTGCCCAGACTAGTCCGGTCACCAAATTACGTAGCGTATAGTGGCTCTTGATGTCTTGCTTAACTGAAAAGAGCAACGACCCAATTAGCATTCCTACAGCTTGAGGTAAAATAACAGCCATTGCATCTACTCCAGCTGCATTTATGGTGATTGTATACAATCCGTATCCAATGGTAGATAAAATCAGTGCTTTAGCTCCTGATTTCTTTTGTCCGTTAGAATTGTCAGTCACTTCTTTATTATCCGTTACCGTTGTGAAAGTTACACCAAAAATTAAAATGATAATAGCAATAATCCCTAGAATAATATCTCTTGTACTTGTCCATTCTCTAAACAAAAGTACGCCTGCAAGTGTGTTAACGATTAATTGTAATCCTGTTGAGATTGGCAAAGTGTTTGACACTCCGATAAATTTCATACTTTGGAACTGTTGCATTTGACCTATTGACCACAATGCTCCTGATAATAAACCAACTAATACAATTTTCATATCGATTATTGGTTGATAAACAAAATATGCCCCTATTGCAAAAAGAACTGCTCCAGCTGACATTCCTACCGTTTGTTGGTACGAATTTCCGCCTAATTTATTACTCACTAATCCAATACTGCCCCATGCTATAGCAGGAATCAGTGCGATTAAAATTTCCATTTTTTCCATCTTCCTCTTCAATTTATTTCATCACTTTGTACATCATAACAGTTCAAGTGCATTCTTAACAAGAAAAGTTCTTGAATCTGCAAAACAGTTTACAGGTTTATGGAAGAAACTGCTAGAATATGATAAAGTAAGAGAAGAAAATTTGAATGTACGCGATTAGTAGAAATGAGGTCAATGAAAGAAATGACAAAGTATGATGTATTAGTAGTTGGCGGAGGAACTAGCGGTATGATGGCTGCTATCTCTGCAGCAGAACATGGTGCAAAAGTAGCCGTAATTGAAAAAAACACAACACTTGGTCGTAAATTACTCGTAACTGGCGGCGGTAGATGTAATGTCACCAACAACCGTGATAAAGAAGAAATTATCGCACACATTCCTGGAAACGGTCGTTTTTTATATAGTGCTTTTCATCAATATGATAACTACGATATTATGGACTTCTTTAGATCGAATGGTGTGGTACTGAAAGAAGAAGATCATGGCAGAATGTTTCCAATAACAGATAAGTCTAGAACGATTTTAGAAGCATTGATTGGGATTATGGATCGTTTAAAAATTGCTATTTATACAGATGCTCCGGTTGATACTTTATTATTTAATGAAGGAAAAGCAACTGGAGTACTGCTAGAAGATGGACGAAGCATCCACGCAAGTTGTGTGATTGTTTCAACAGGTGGCCGTGCTATGCCTAGAACGGGTTCAACAGGTGATGGCTACAAATGGGCTAAAAAAGCTGGACATACGATTAACCCTCTCTATCCAACAGAAGCACCTATTCTATCTGATGAAGGTTTTATCCAAGATAAAACCTTACAAGGACTTTCTTTAAGGGACATCGCTTTAAGTGTTTTAAATAAAAAAGGTAAACAAGTCATCACTCATCAAATGGATATGATTTTCACTCACTTTGGTATTTCTGGTCCAGCAGTGCTGCGTTGTTCTATGTTTGTTCACCAGACTATGAAACGGGATAAATCAGAAGAAGTTGTGATGAGTTTAGATGCTCTCCCAAATGTATCCAAAGGTGAGTTGACTCAACAGTTGCAACAATTGATTAAAAACGATGGAGATAAAAGCACTAAAAATGCTTTGAAAGGCCTTGTTCCTGAACGCTATTTGCTATTTGCACTGGTTAGAGCAGGTTTAGATGAAAATGCTCCATTAAAACAAGTCCCTCCAGAAAAAATCACTCAATTTATTGAATTTATTAAAGATTTTCGTTTTACAGCTAATGGTACTTTGCCAATTGAAAAAGCTTTTGTTACAGGTGGAGGCATCAATACCAAGGAAGTTAATCCGAAAACTATGGAAAGTAAGTTCACTAACGGTCTTTTCTTTACTGGTGAAATTTTAGATTACAATGGCTACACAGGTGGCTACAATATCACGGGTGCTTTTATTACTGGTCGCATTGCCGGTATGCATGCAGCTGAAGTAGCTTTAGCAAATTAGTTCATTTTGAAATGCGAAAGGATGGTTGCAGTGAAAAAGAAAATTGCGATTGATATGGATCAAGTAATTGCAGATATGGAAATTAGTTTTGTTGAATTATTCAAAAAGGAGTACAATCTGTCTTTTGAAACGATTGAAGATTACCTAGCTGAGAATCCAAATTTCGATTTAGTAACGACCATAAAAGAGCTCTATCCTTTGATTAATAATTATACTTTTTTCAGAAATATCCCAGTCATGAAAGACAGCCAGTCTGTCTTACGTGAGCTAGCAGAAAAATATGATTTATACATCGCCACAGCGGCTATGGATGTGCCTAAGACTTTTACTGCTAAATATGAGTGGTTACAAGAACATTTTGATTTTATTGATCCTCAGCATTATATTTTTTGTGGGGATAAAAGCATCGTTCACACAGATTATTTGATTGATGATTCTATTCGTCAATTAGACCGTTTTTCTGGAACTGGGATCCTTTTTGTTAATTCATTAAATGATACTGAAGAACGCTATATTCGTGCGAATAACTGGAAAGACATCCGTGATTATTTTTTGTCGATTAAAGATTAATAGTAATTTATTTGCTAGTTTTTCTTAAAATAAGTTGATCAATACCTATTGCGAATGCTTCAAAAATGTAAAAAAAAAAAAAGCGTTAAACCATTTTAAAAAATGGTTTAACGCTTTTTTTCTACTTTTAATTTGCTTCAATAGCAACAAATTCAGCTTTGATCAGCTTTTGTAAATCAATTGGATTTACTTCGATTTGCATGCCTCTTTTTCCTGCTGAAACAATCATTTTATCCATTTTCTCAGCTTTGATCGAAATGAAAGTTGGAAAAACTTTTTTCATTCCGATTGGAGAGCAACCACCTCGAATGTAACCTGTCGTTTTTTCTAAGTCTGTCAAAGGCAGCAATTCAACTTTTTTATTTCCGCTCGCTTTAGCTAACGATTTCAAATCAAGTTCGCTGGTCCCCGGAATGCACGCTACTATCACACCTGTCTTGTCGCCAGTGATTACCAGTGTTTTGTAAATCCAATCTTTGGGTACTGTTAAGTGGTCAAAGACTGCTTCAGCACCTAAATGATCTTCACTCCAAGGGAATTCATACGTTTGATAAGAAATATTATTGCTTTCCAATAATCTAATAGCATTGGTCTTTTGTAGTTTATTTTTTTTCATTTGTATCCTACTTTCTTTTCAAAGTAGTTTAATTCAGCTTGTTCACCTATTTTTTTTGTCAAATAGTATGGCTAATTCAAAAAATTTCTTGCGGAATAGCTGAATTTCCTTGTGAAAGCCCTAGTATCGTCTTAAGCAATTAATTAGATACATCTATCTAAACTAAAAGTATAAAACTACTAACCTTTACGAATTACATAGACTTTTAGATAGTCACTTTGTGGATAATGAGGATTAATTTTAAAATCTTCAGAAAGGGTATGTTTTTCTAAAATTTGATAAGACATACCTTTATTGTCGAATGCGTTTTCGATGAATTGCTCGAATCTTTCAGTTGAAATATTTGCAGCATTAGTTGAAGCAATGATTACGCCATCTTCATTTGTAATGTCGATGATGTCTTCTAAAAGTGCTGTATAATCTTTAGCCACGCTGAATGTTCTTTTTTTCGAACGAGCAAAACTTGGTGGATCAACAATAACTGTATCAAATGATAATTGTTTGCGAATCGCATATCTAAAGTAATCGAAGACATCCATCACACGTATTGTTTGCAATTCAGGATCTAAATTGTTCACTTCAAATTGTTCTTTTGTTTTTTCTAGACTGCGATTAGCTAAGTCTACACTCGTTGTATGGCTCGCTCCACCTATTGCTGCAGCAACTGAAAAAGCTCCAGTATAGCTAAACGTATTTAATACAGTTTTATCCATTGAATAATTTTCAAGAATACTATTGCGAACATTGCGTTGATCTAAGAAAATCCCAGTCATTAATCCATCATTTAAATAAGTAGCATAAGTTATCCCATTTTCTTTAATTAATAACGGTTCTGGTGCTTCTTCGCCATAGATGTGATCTGTTTCTGGTTTCGTTTTGCTTTGATATCTAATTTTTTCATAAACACCTTTAACATTTGGAACAGCTGATAAAAAAGCTTTTAAAATCGTTTGTTGGTGTTTGTAGATTCCTATACTGTACCATGAGAAGACATAATAGTCCGCATACATATCAATAGTCAATCCGCCTAGTCCATCACCTTCACCATTGAAGAAACGATAAGCAGTTGTTTGTTCATTTTCTTTTAAACTAACTCGTTCTGCGGCAGCTTGTTTAAATAAGTGCTCAAAGAAACTTTGATCGATTTTTTCGTTTTCATTTAACGTTAAAATCCACCCGTCACCTTTGTTTTGTTTAGCCAGATAAGCTCGTGCAACAAATTTTTTATTATCATCTAAAAGTTCAACTACTGTTCCTTCAGATTCAATCGGTTCTTTAACAAAATCTTCTTTTAAGAGTACCGGATATCCATCTCGAACCATTTGTGTTGCTCGTCTTTTTAATTTATATTTTTCCACTAGTATATATACCCCTTTTTTTGCATTATTTTATTTATTATACCATAAGTACGAGTTAAATAAGCTGTGAGAGAAATAAGAAAAACACAGCTTTGGATAAATAATGATGGATTCTTCACTAACTGCTTTTGTACCATACAGAACTATTTCATATAAAATAGATTTATTACATATCTATTTAAACTTAAGAGCAATGGATACACTACAAAATATGGATTATTCTAACACATAAAAAGGATTGCTTCTAGTCTTTGTCATTCTTTTTTCTTTTTTTGAAATTTAGCCAAGAAGAAATGAATAACAGAATTCCTGTCAACATATTTAAGTTAAAAATACTATTCTTTGATAAAATGAAAGACAAGATATTCAAAACTATAATGATAATACTGCATACAAAAGTAATTCCATATAAAAGAGCAGTTATCTCCCATTCTTTTCCGAATATTTTTACCATTTCACTTCTCCAATTTGTGCAAACTATATTTATCAAACTAACGGAATGATCTTGATAAGACCCTTCTATTCAAAACTATGCTAATGACATTCAAACTAATCGTTACAAAAACATGGATTGCTGCGACCCATTTTAAAGTGCTTACCGTATCCAAAAGAGCTGAATAATCATTAATTTCAATTAAATAGATGTTATAGGATAATTGAAACCACAAAGCAACTGCACAAGAACTCATACTTAACAATGTCGGGATTGAATGATTATTCCCTCTTTTATTGCGCCGCATAATATTAACAGTAGGAATAATCCAGGCAATTAATCCAAGAATTAAACTACCCACATTAAGCCAACCGTAATCGAATAAATTAAACATATTAAACTCCTTTCAAACCTTTTCATTTTGTAATTATTTATAAAAATATTTAAATCCGCATATTAGGTTCTTGATTCGTAGGCAAGGAACTTTACTTAAAAATGGGAAAAACAAAGAAGTAAATACTTGTTTTACAAGAACCACCTTCAATATAATTCAATGCGTAAAAATAATAGTTATCCTCTTCTTTTTTAGCTGTTTGGTTCCATCCAATTGATAGCAAAGTAGATAAGGCTAGGGCTAGTACAATATTTTTTTGAAATTAATCATTTATATTCTCCTAAGACAATCATTTTATAATATCGAATTGCTAGATACTTATAAATGACACGGGAAGATCACCGAAATCACTAATTTGTAACAGTCTATTTTGGGTTAGCTCTTAATAGAGGACTTTATAAAAATAGTAGATTAGTTCATAATAAATAAAAAATTATTTGTTTTGGTTTGTTTTTTATTACACTCATTAATTGAGTATGTATTGAAAAACGTTCTTCTCTCTTAATCTTGATCATATTTCCAATTATATAAATCCCTATTTCTGATAAGACAAATAAAAAGCTTGAAGAAATAAAAATAACGGTTACACGTTTTAACATGAGTTATCTATCCTTATTATTGAAATCATAAAAAAATCCATTACTACATAATCATTTCATTACTAGTGTAATTTCCAACTATAATTCATGAAATAAATTTCAAAAGATAAAAGCTTTTCACTAATATACTAAAGATGTTTGAAAAGTTACAAATAGAAGAAATAAAAAGACTGCTATATTAATCCAGCCACTTAATTGGTTGTTTTTTTGAAATGATTCTATTCCTCTAACTAATGACAATAAACTTAAAAAGAATAACATAATGGAGAGTGATCCAGAGCTAGTACCTGTAGTGAGTCCATATAATGCACTGATAATAACAAATGCTGATAAAACATATGTAATTTTTTTTAACAGAACAAAACCTTCTTTCTTATTTTATAGTCTGATTTCACAATAACCTAACAAATAGATCTGTATAAGAGAATTCTACCATTCAATAAATAAGTAAGACAGTTCTCATTTCACTCAACGCCTAAATCCCCCTGAAATCATTACTTAATGATGGTATTAAATTTCATTTTCATCTGATAAATATCTGCTTTTAACTGTTTAATGTTTGAAGTAGGGTTTTATGGAAAATAATACTAATTAGTATTGCAATAGTAGAGCTAATAGTCATACCAAAGAAATTAAACTATCTAATAAACTTTGAGCTTTTTTTAATTTTTTCTTATCTAAAGTGGCTCTTTTTATTGATCAAATTATACATTAATAAGTACAAGGGCTACTACAGTTAAAATAATTGCTATCTGATTTTTTTTAGTGATATTTTCTTTAAAGATAAAAAATCCAGCTATGTTAATTAATACGATACTTCCGGCACTATAAATTGGAAATACTACAGAAGTTTTCAAAGTAGTTAATGAAAGGATTAAAAAATAAGAAGAAAATAAGTTGGGTATCCCTACTGCAAAACCAGTTAGGATATCCTTTTTCGTTATTGCTCCTTTTTTTCTAACCGTATAGAAAATACTTAATAAGAGCGCCACGAAGAATAATGCAAAAAGAAAGACATCTTTATAATCATTTAAGGCATACTTTTGATAGATTTTACTTGAAAACTCCGCCATACCCCCAAAGAAAAATAAACATATAATGGTAGGTTTAATATCAAATTTTTCAAGAGACTTTTGTGATAGATTAACAATTAATATAGAAACTAAAGACAGTGCAATTCCCACCCATTGAGTGGTAGAAGGAAATTCTTTCCATATAACGATTGAAAAAATCATTGGAATCAATATCCCGAGTTTAGCAAACGTACCTGAAATTCCTACACCATTTTCCTTTATACTTTTTTGATAGTATACAAATGAAAGAAAAAAGAAGCACCCGAATATTCCTCCAACCATTAATCCCCATAAAATACTGGAATAAGGAGTTAAAATATAGTCATTATTACTGGATAGAAGTGAAATATCTTTTGCAAAAGGTATTTCACGAGTCATACCAGTAAATAGCTTGTTAGAAAAAATCATAACTAAACTAATAACAACCGCGATAAAGTAGTTGGCACTTGTTATTACATATCTATTTGCATTTGAATTTTCTGTATATTTAAACATAAGAGCAATAGACGCACTACATATAATAGCTAACATTAAATAAAACATACTTACTCCTCTTTGAATTTTGGCGTATTTTAATACATGAGATTAGATAGAATCATATATTAAGAATTTTGAATGTACGCGTTTCTTTTTATTTTCCTGATTATTTTTAATGGAAAAAGAAAGCATTTTTCCTCTCTCTTTCTTATTAAGATATATGATAAAAACAGTTCCTTCTACTTTTTGACTATTTCATTATTGATAAATAGATTGTCAATCGTTGTTCCTAATACTGAGGCTATATTAAAGGCTAATTGTAAAGTTGGATCATACTTATCATTCTCAATAGCGTTAATGGTTTGTCTAGATACTTTGCAAATTTTAGCTAGTTCTTCTTGGGATAATTGTGCTATTTTTCTTAATTCTTTTATATGATTTTCCATTTAAGCACCATACTTCTTCTTGAAAAACAATAATGAAATTAAATAAATAATAGAGATAGTAGTAAGCTGGGACAATGGATTGATTCCTTCAAAAACTCCATTTCTCCAAATGATTTGGTAAGTATTTTTTATAATTTGAATGAGTATTATACCGATTACGACTGTGAATGTATACGACTGTGCTTTCATTTTTATAAAGTTTTTTCTTTCATCACCTAGTTTTGGTAAAGATATAAGGGTAAGAATGATAAGAATTGCATTAATAAGTAAAAAGATTAAAAATGATAGAAAAATAAGTGTGTTCAATTAAATTCCTCCTAAATAATAATGTCAAATCTGTTTGACATTATTATTTTAGCATACAACAAAAGAATGTCCAAAGTTTTTTACATATTCAGGAAATTAATTATATTTTAACCAACAAATAAAATTACTTAAAATAATGTGTAAAAATTTAATTATATTAGAAAATTTTCTACTATTAGTCTATCTAATGCACTTCATTTTGTTTAAACTAGTATAAAGGACGTGGGTTCTTAAATTTTTAATAACTACAGAAAATAAAAATACGAAACAAACACTATATCAGCTATTCTAAAAGTACATGACTACTCCGAAATTTGTTATTAACAAGGTAAATGTAAAAATTTAAAAAGAATCTGATTAATTAAATAGTGGAACTATTTTTTAACTGAATATGTAGTCTTAGCTAAACAAAAATTAAAGGAAGAGAAAGGAGAAAATTAAGATGTTATCATTTTATGATGGTTTTTTTCTGAATTTATGTGTGTTGATTACTGCACTGTTTTTGTATAAAGAACTCGCTAAAAGAAAATCTTTCGAAATGAAAACTGTAAGTACCTCTATTGTAATTGGTGTATTAAGCGGACTTCTAGCTGCTATTTTAATGCACTTTAGTATTAAAGCTAGCACAAATTCTATGATTGATCTTCGGATTGTTCCATTCATGTTAGTTATTCTTTATGGAAATTGGTTATCTGTCCTTAGTTCAGCTGTTCTAATTATTTTTGCAAGATTTATGATAGGTATAAACGCATATTCAGTTAGTAATATTATTTTCATTCTTGCATCATGGATGATTTTTTATTATTGTTTTAAAAAAATTAAAAATCGTTGGGTTTCCATTACAGTTATGCTCATTTTGAGCAATACTGTTTATACAGTATTGACTGTTATTCTTATAGACCTCAAAGAACTTAATTTACTTTTAATATCAACCTACTGGATTAGCTGTATTTTAGGGGGACTCATCTCTGTTTATATGATGGATTACTTGACTGAAACTGAGATTATATTCAAAGAAAATAGATATCATTCTCGTACGGATCCATTGACTGGTCTAAATAATGTTCGTAGTTTTGAATTTGAGTTTAATAAAGCAAAAAATAAATTAGAAAAATCGAATGAAAATTTTTCGATTATGATTTTGGATATTGATCATTTTAAACAAGTAAATGATCAGTATGGTCACTTAGAGGGCGACTTAGTTTTGAAAAAATTAGCAGAAATTTTAAAAATGAGTCAAAATTCTAATGATATTATTTCTAGAAATGGTGGAGAAGAGTTCTCCGTTTTACTCAATGACTGTAACCATAAAGAAGCATATGAAAAAGCAAATGCATTAAGAAAAATAGTAGAGAACTCTTTTTTTATCCTACAGAACGGATTCAAATCTATTCATATTACCATTTCTATTGGTATTACAACCTACAATGATACGACAATAAAATTCGACAACATTTATGACCATGCGGATCAAGCTCTTTACTTAGCGAAAAATAGTGGCCGAAATAAGGTTTGTTCTTACTCTCAAGTTATTGATTCTGTTTCTAATTAACGATGTTAAACTTTTTACTATTATTTACATATAAACGTTGTCTTATGTAAATAATAGTAAAAGAAAGAATACATAAAATAAAAAAATAACCTTATTAAATTAAGGTTATTTTTTTATTTTGATCTGCAATACACAACTTCACTTCAAATATACTTGTAATCGGCTATTCATTTTTTAATAGACGACTAAAGAACTTTTTTTACTTGTGACTGTTCTATTCTGATTTTCTCTTCAGTTGCAGCTTTAGGAACATCTTGATCTGTTTGTCTGGAATCATTTGCAATCCATCTGATATGAGTCTATAGCATGTGCCTTTCAAATAGAGTGCAAATACGATTATTTGAAAAAATTCAAATAACTTCACTTTTTTAAAGTGTTTTTCTTATTTGCCATTTTTTGTATACCCATTGACTGATTTCAAATAAACCAATCCCGATTATCGTTCCAAGTGTATTAAAAATCAAGTCATCAATATCTGAAATACCTGTGTAGAAAAGAAATTGCATGGCTTCAATTGAAAATGAAACGGCGATTCCAATAAATAATGCGCGTAAAAAAGAGTGTTTTTTCTTCATTAAATAAGCTGCCCCAAATCCCATTGGAACAAACCACAGAATATTACCATATAGATTATAATAATAATCAAACAACGAGGTTCCTTGAGTCAATTTAGCGGTCTCTACGAATGGGATCCAATTAATTTCACTTAAAGGACGTAAAACGATTGATACGTTATCAATCGAATTCTCCTCACGAAAGACTGTTAAATGAATCAAGAGAAGGACATAGAAAATAAAAACATTAAAAATTATTTCTCTTCGCCATTTTATTGGTTTGTTTTTCCTTTTTTTTACATAAAGGATGATACTACGCCCTATGAACCAAAAGATAAAATAGAAAAGTGTTTGGTCAATACTGTAAAAAATTAATTCTATTAAAGGGAAATGATTGATTGTTTCACCAAACATTGATTCAATCCATTCAAAGAGGGGTTGCAAAAATACCATTAAATAATCCTCCTCATTTATCACTGCATTTTATTATACCCCATTCTTAAAAAATTGTTTGTGCGAAGTATCTAAATTTTACTTAAAATTTACTTTTTCCTCAACTATCCTTGGTATACATAGATATTAGACTGAAAATCATCCCCCCGAATTAAGTGAGCAAAATTGACTATGTTGTAAATTAATTGTAAAATATAGAATGATGTAGAATTAAGGTAGACTTTCAACTTACTTGAAATCTCTCCAATTAAACTATACAAACTGTGGTCATTATTTAAGGAGGATTTAACAGTGAATAACATAAAAAAACTATTACAAACTAGGCTAGGATTTTTCTCTCTAGCTGTAATCATTTTTTGGATTAAAACATATATAGGGTATCAAGCAGAGTTCTCTCTTGGTGTAGAAGGAATCATGCAGCAATTTATTTTATTGATTAATCCAATTGCTACAACTATCCTATTATTTTCAATCGCTCTTTACTTCAAGAGCTCAAAAAAAGCATATATTGCTTTGATAGTTGTCTACACTTTAATGTCGATTTTGTTCTTTTCGAATGTTCTCTATTATAGAGAGTTTTCAGATTTCCTATCAGTCAGTACTATCTTAGGAGCTGGCAATGTTTCAGGTGGATTAGGTGCAAGTACGTTTGCATTATTACATGCAACTGATTTTCTTTTTCTGATCGATATTCTACTCTTGATTGTTTTACTAGCTACTAAGAAAATAACATTGGATACACGTCCTTTCAAAAAGCGTTATGCTTTTGCAGCTACGATTGTCGGTTTCACACTTCTTGCTGGTAACCTGGCGTTAGCTGAAAGTGACCGTCCTCAATTACTAGCACGTACTTTTGACCGTAATTATATTGTTAAATATCTTGGTTTAAACTTTTTTACCGCTTATGATGGTTACCAAACCGCTCAAGCGAATCAAGTTAAAGCTAATGCAGATGAGTCTGATATTGAAGGCGTCTTAACTTATGTTAATGACCATTTTGCTGAAGCTGATGCTGAAATGTTTGGCATCGCCGAAGATCGTAATGTTATTTTTTTACATTTAGAAAGTTTCCAACAATTTTTAATTGATTATAAACTAGAAACTGAAACTGGTGAATCTCTTGAAGTTACACCATTTATTAATAGTATTTACCACAATAACGATACCCAAAGTTTTAGTAACTTCTTCCACCAAGTGGGACAAGGAAAAACTTCAGATTCAGAAATGCTACTTGAAAATTCACTATTTGGTTTACCACAAGGTGGAGCCTTTACACAAGTTGGAGAAAGCAATACTTTCCAATCTGCTTCACAAATTTTAGGTGCTGAAAAAGGTTATACGAGTGCCATGTTTCATGGCAATGTTGGTTCTTTCTGGAATAGAGATAACACATATAAGTCAATGGGCATTGATTATTTCTTCGATGATGAATCCTATTCTTTCACTGATGAAAACACCTTAGAATATGGAATGAAAGACAAAATATTCTTTAAAGAATCTGTCCAATATTTAGAACAATTGCCACAACCGTTTTATTCTAAATTTATTACTGTATCAAATCATTTCCCTTATCCATTAGATGAAGCAAATGTAGAATTTCCTGCTGCAACAACTGGAGATAATACTATTGATAACTACTTTGTAACTGCTCATTACTTGGATCAAGCAATCGAAGAATTCTTTACTTATTTAAAAGAATCTGGATTGTATGATAATTCAGTCATTGTTCTTTACGGTGACCACTACGGTATCTCTAATTCAAGAAACGAAACACTTGCTCCGTTATTAGGTAAAGACCCTGAAACTTGGTCAAGTTATGATAATGCGATGCTCCAAAGAGTTCCTTATATGATTCATATCCCTGGATCAGGTAACGGAAAAATCAATACACAATATGGTGGTCAAGTAGACAGCCTTCCTACTCTATTACACTTATTAGGTGTTGAGACAAAAGATAATATTCTACTTGGAACCGACTTATTGTCTCCAAACCATGATCAGACCGTTGCTTTCCGTGATGGGAATTTTGTTAGTCCTAAATATACTGTCGATGGTTCAAGTATTTATGACACCGAGACAGGTGTTCTAATTGAAGATCCTTCTGAAGAGGTACTTGCAGAAGTTGAACAACTAAGAGAAGATGTGACTACACAATTAAGTTTATCTGACAGTATTTTAACAAGTGATTTATTGCGTTTTTATACTCCAGAAGGTCTTGTTACTACAGATCCTGCTGATTATGATTACCGTAATCAATTACAGCGTATGAAAGCTATCAATGAAAGCTTAGGAACTAAAGCTACAAGCATCTACAGTCAAAACGGTAACAAATCAACTATTGATTTATATAAAACAGATGCTCCAGAGTTAACGGATAAGCCTAGAACAGTCGATGAATCCCTACCCGCTGAAACAGAAACACCAGATGTTGAAGTCACAGAATAAAGAACACCAACTAAACAAATTTATATAGAGAAAACCGAAAAGGTTGAGACGCACTTGTCTCAACCTTTTTTTATTGATTCGTTAAACTAACATATCCTCTTATCAATTGCTTCACAGTTTTTTCATATTTAATCATTACAATAAAGAAATAATCAACTACCATGTTGAAAGGAGAGTTCTTAGTGCCAATTGCTAAACGTGCTTACCGTCACTTGCAGAGTCATCCTTATTTTTCAATTCTTATGATTGGCTTTTACCTAGTTTATTTTATCTTTGCCTTTATCTTTGCTTTATTGATAAAGCAATTTTCTGATTCTTATGTCCAGTTAACTAAAATTATAGCCTCTTTAGACTCACAACAGGTCTCATTCAACAGTCGACAATTTAAAATCTTAGAATCGATTACAACTCATTATATCGTGAACTACAGATACATTTTTTTTTCAATCATTCTTGTAGGTACTCTTATCGTACTAATGATTCAGTTATGGTTGAGTCAAGCTAGAAAAAAGGAATACCAATCCTATCTTTTGTTGGGAGAACGCGTTTATAAATTAACGGCTCAGCTAATAATGGAACAATTACTTTTGATAAATTGTGTTTTATTGCTTATTTTTGCCTGTTATAGTTTGTTTAAAATCCCTATAATGAATCAGATTACACAAATTGAAGCTACTTCTTTACAATCAAAATTAGAAGATTATTCCTCGATCCAATCTTCTCAAGAAGGAACCATTTCATCGGATTTTGAAAGCAAAAATTTTACACGCTTCAATGTTAATCCATTTTTAAAAGGCGAATTTATAAACAACAAATTTTCGCAAACTAATACACTAATTGGCTGTTTAATCCTAATCATGCTTAACTTATATAGTGCCATGATCATCGGAATTCCAAATTATATTGTTTTATCACTAAGAAAAAGTAAACTTTCTTAATCTATCTGTCATTACTAAGGAGGATACATGATGTTTAACAATTTTTATAAAAAAAACAACAATAATGACTTTTTTTTGATTAAACCTAAAACAATCTATACTTTTTTAGCTAATCCATTTGAACAGCTTTCATTAATAAGTCGTCTAAATGGGCAATTAGGTTATTTTCCACACTTGCTTGCTGAAGACACTACTTTTATTGACTATCTGTCGATTAGAGAGAATATGCTAGTTATTTTATCTTTAGCACCTAATCAAACCAAAAGAAAACTTAATTTAGTCGTAAGTGAAGTTTTAGAGGAACTGAAAATACCTGATTATTTGGCCAACCAACCTTTTAGCGCATTGCCAGTGACACTTTCAATTCAATTGCAATTAAAGTTAACTGTATTGTGCAATCGGAAAGTTATTTTAGTAGACCATTGGCTCAGCCATGAATCAGCTTCTAATAAGCAAGATTGGCTGTTTTTATTCCGTGAATTTGCAAGAACAACTAGTTGTTCTTTTATCATTCTTACTTCTGATGTAAGACTCTTGCCTATTGAAAACTTGCTTAGAATGGATTCTGTAGCTTACTCCACAAAAAAAATTAGTTAATCAACTTAAATCAACTAATTATACCAGAAATTAGAAACTCAAAAAAGTATCAGAATGCCTCTTCAGCATTCTGATACTTTTTATTTATTCAAATGGGAAAGATAAAGTAAACGTCGTCCCTTCTCCTGGTAAGCTTTCAACTGTAACGCTTGCGCCGTGTAGTGTTACCAATTGTTGAACGATTGCTAAACCTAAACCCGATTCTCCATATTTGGTGTTTTTTCTTGAAACGTCCGCTTTATAATAACGTTCCCATATACTTTCTACTTCTTCAGCGGACATGCCAATCCCAGAATCTTTGATTTTTATGATGCTTTCATTTTCATCAGAATATCCTGTAATACTAATTTTACCATTATCGGTGAATTGAATCGCATTTTGGATAATGTTGACAATTATTTGAGAAAAGCGATCATAATCGGCAAACACTAATAAGTCTGTTGGGCAATCTAATATCAATTCATTACCTGACTCATTTGCTTTTACTTCTAATTGTTCTACAATCATTTCCAACACTTCATAGGCATTGAAAGTTTGCTTTTGTAAAATAATTTGATTGGAACGAATTTTTTCATAATCTAAATTCTCGTTTACTAATCGAATCAAGCGACGTGTTTCATTTTGCATCAATTGAATGCTCCGTTGTTTTTGATTTTCTGGAATCATATCGTGTTCGATACCTTCTAATAATCCGTTGATTGTTGTTAAAGGTGTGCGCATTTCATGAGCAGCATCAGCCATAAACTGTCTCCGACGATTCTCTTGACGTTCAATCTCTTCTTGCGATTTTTTCAAAGAATCGACCATACTATTAAAATCAGCTGCTAGATCATCAAATTCATCCATTTCCCGGTTTTCTAATTGGACATTAAAATCTCCTCTGGCGACTTTATGCGTGGCGCTCCTAATACGATTAATCCGGCTTACTTGAAATTTAGCAAAAAGATAACTCGCAATTGTTGCTCCAATAATCGAAAAAATAAATGCACTAAATAAATTGTTTCGGATATCCTTTAAACTAGCTTCAATTGTACTAATAGGCGCACTTACAGCAATAAACCCAGAGAAATCACCGGTACTTTGTGTGAAAAAAGGTTGATAGACTATGGCAGTATCAACTTGATTACCAAAAAAGTCCGTACTTCTTTGTGATAACGTAAGAGGTTCGCCATTTTTTAGTTTGTTCAGATCACTATCCGAAATTCCGCTTACGTATTTCTTAGTTGTACTCGGGTAAATCATGTCATCCTTATAATCAAATACAAAAATTGATACGCCTTGATTTTTCAAAATAATTTGTCCATTTTCTATCTTCTCGGTTTGTAGATCCTCATCAATTAAGGCTTCAGCATAGCCAAATAATTGTTTTTCTGTACTTTGATAGGCCGTATTACGGGCAAATTGCAAAAAAGAAAATCCTAATATGATTAAGACTGTCATTACGACTGCAAAAAAAGCTAGCATTTGCTGGTAAAAATAGTTCATTCTCATGAAGAAATTCCGGAATCATCGTACTTGTATCCCACTCCCCAAACAGTTTGAACGACTTGTGGTCCTGTTTTGTCTATTTTTTGACGTAATTTTTTGATATGTGCATCAACTGTTCGTTCATCTCCAAAATATTCATAATCCCAAACAATTGTTAATAATTGTTCTCTAGAAAAAACTTGTCTTGGACTTTTGGCTAACGTGTAGAGCAATTCAAATTCTTTAGGAGTTAAGCTTTCTATTGGTTTATCATATAGAATCGCTTGACGAGTTCTCTTATCCATTTTAAGGTACTTCGTTTCGATTTCATATGCTTTATCTGCTAGTTTATCAGCTTCATCACGAATCAGATCTGCACGGCGATATAAAGCTTTTATACGCGCAATTAAAGTTAAAGGACTAAACGGTTTTGTAACGTAATCATCTGCTCCTATTTCTAACCCAATAACCTGATCACTTTCAGAGTCCTTAGCTGTCAGCATAATGATTGGAATTATTTTTGAAACCTTACGCATTTCGCGACAAATTTGCATGCCATCTAAACTTGGTAAATTTAAATCTAAAATAACTAAATCCCATTTGCCAGAATCATTTAGAAACGCATCTAACCCTTCTTTGCCATCTTGAATAAAAGTTGCTTTCCATTCTTCTTTCATGAAAAACATCTCCATCATTTCACACACAGATTGATTGTCTTCAATCATTAATATATTCATGGAATGCCCTCTTCCTCTATAGAATTTCTTTACTCAATTATACTATTTTTTCAACTGCAACTAAAGCTACTTGCAAAATCATCTTATAAACTTCATTGTTTAGTCAAAAATAGTTTCTTGTGGACTAGACGGATTTGCTCATACTAAAAAAGTGACTGAGACAGTTATCCCAGTCACTTTCGCTATTAGTCTATTATCGTTAATTCGACTTCTTGAATACCCCAAGCAAATGACGCATCCATGCTTTCCATATGCAAGTCTACTCGATTGCCAATGATTGCACTACCAGTATCCCCTGCAATAGCCTCTCCATATCCTTCTACGTATACTTTAGTACCTAAAGGTATAACAGTAGGATCCACAGCAATAACTTGAGAATTCTTGCTTAAATCGATTCCCATTGCCGTTATATTTGTTAACGAAGGTTGATTTCGGCTATACGCAGTAGCAACTACGGTTATTTTTTTAGCTGAATCATTTAATGCACTGGTACTCGTTTCTTCTATTGCTTCTGTTTCAACTTTCGTTTCAGAAAGAGCGGCTTCACTTTCTTTTATTTCTTCTTTTTCCCATGTAAGCTTTTTAGGGCTAATCGATTCTGGATCTAATTCTGTTTCTATTTTAATAATTTCATCGATCTGCAATGAGTCACCTTGTGTTACTGACTCATTCCATTCAGCCAAGTCACTAACTTCAACTTTAAAAGCCTCAGCGATATTTACAAGCGTATCGCCATTTTTTATTATATAGTTAACAGTATTTTTTGATTCGGCGTTAGTCTTGTTAGCTTTACTCACTAAACTAACCGGTTCTAAAACACTCTCCTCAAACATAGGATTTGTTGTTAACGTTTGGACAGTTGATTCGTTATTTTCTCTATCTTCTATTAAAGAATCTACGCCAGTCTTTGTTACGCGTTCTTCTGATTTTTTGATTTCAGTTTTTTCTGATGTGTCTTCTTTTTTCTCATTTTGAGCAGCAAAAACATTTGTAATCCCAGTTGTTCCCAATGCTAAAGTTAATAAAGCAATGATGGATAAAACTATTTTTTTCATTGGATTATATCCTCCTATTCAGTACGCTAAATATCTTACCATGTACGATATAGGCATAGGTTACTTTGAAATTACACATCTGTAACACCAGTTTTTTTATTACCGTTTTCACTGAGATGAATGTAATCATTCTGAATATTCAACTTTTTTCAATTGAAGTTTTTCTCTCATAATTCAGCTGTTTTTCATTGTAAACACCGATAATACGAGATTTCAGTCTTTTCTATTTTCTAATTATAAACCCATCTTATTCGTTCAATAATTCCTACTGCTTTTCACTTCATTTCTTTAATATTACAAATTGAAGACATTATCGTTCTTATTCTTCCTTACTTTGCTGGCTTTTATTTTTAAAATAAGTTTTATTACAATTTTGTAACAAATCATTCATTCTTCTTTTTCAACCTGTAACGGTTTCTATTTTTTTATTCTGTAAAAAATGAACTTCTTCTACCAGCATCTCAACAATAAAAATAGTATCTTCTTCTTTATTGACATATGACCTTGATTGAATCCTTCCGGTAAGACCAACCATATGCCCTTTTTCACAATAAAGCTGCATCAATTTGGCCACTTGTCCCCAAGCAACGATAGGAATAAAATCAGCTTGCGGTCCTTTCTCTTTTCTCACTTTTTTTGCTACTGCTAACGTATTATTGATTACAACTCTATCTTCCCCAATATCTTTCAGTTCTACTTCTCTCACTAAACGTCCAACTAAGCCAATGGTGTTCATTTTTTCCCCTCCTTTTTAGTGTATTCTTTTTTACTATCTGCAATTATGATTGATTTGCTTTTTTTGCGTACTCCTTAAAAACAAAAAAAGTCTCCCTAGATTAAAACAACTTTATTACTCAAGCTGTTTATTCTATGGAAAACTTCTATATCTATTTGATTAACTAACTTTTTTTTCAACGATTTTCGGCTAATTGATTGTTTAGTCATCTATAATAGTCAGTTGAAAAGCATTTACAATAAGCAATAGAACAATTAATAACACAAACATTACTGGTAAAGCAATCGACTTATATAATAGATTCGAAGAAAATAGGCCGATGGTAAAAACAATATAGTATAAAGTATAAATTCGATTACTCCATTTATTGGACTGTATCTGAACTTGTTCACCATCTTTAACTTCTATGGTATTACTCTTGCCTCCAGATTGTGTAACACATAATTGAACCACATTGTTAGGAATAGACACTTCTAACGTCTGACCATTTGCTATTTTTGCGACTTTTTCTCCATTTATTTTTATTGTCATTTTCAATATAGTTCCTATTAAACCGGTACGCCGTACAACTGTAATGGACATAGATAGCCTCTCCCAAAAAAATAGTGTTTTTGATAAAAAACACCCTGAAAAATAGAATTCCAAGGTGTTTAGTATTTTATTTTGTACAAGGGATGAAACTAGTTAACTATAGTAGGTTTTGTAAAGTAGCTAAAGATGTGTACCCATGTTTCTTTTTCAAAAACAGCAAATGGATCTCCATCGCCTAATACCCCATAACCAATCATAGCTCCAATAATAAAAGCCAGAGCAATTAAAACGATCACAAGCAGAATTTTTAATATAAATGTGGCAATTTGAAGTCCTATTTTTTCTTTAGTCATGGGCTTACCTCACTTTGATTAACTAATGTTAAAATTTACGTTTTTTCTTAGTCATATTTTCTAACAAGATTCCTGTTCCTAAAGCAACTGAATCTAAAGGTTGTTCAGCAGCAAATACCGGTACTCTCAATTGTTCTGAAAATAATTGATCAATACCATCTAATAATGCTCCACCACCAGTTAAAATTATTCCTCGATCAATAATATCTGCAGATAATTCAGGAGGTGTTTGTTCTAAAACGTCTTTAGCTTGTTGAACAATCATCATCATTGATTCAGCTGTAGCTTTTTGAACTTCATCTGAAGTAATTGTGATTGTTCTAGGTAAACCAGTAATCATATCACGACCTCTAACTTCCATTGAGTCGTCACGTTTACCAGGGAAAACTGTTCCAATTTCTTTTTTGATTGTTTCAGCTGTCCGTTCACCAATCAATAACTTATGAGTTTTTTTAACAAACTGTGTAATTTCATTATCCAATTGATCTCCAGCTACTTTTAAAGAGCGACTAGTTACAATCCCGCCCATTGAAAGAACGGCAATATCACTTGTACCTCCACCAATATCGATGACCATATTTCCACTTGGTTGGAAAATATCCATACCTGCTCCAATAGCTGCTACTTTAGGTTCTTCTTCAAGATAAACATTTTTTCCGCCGCTTTTCTCAGCTGCTTCAATAATCGCTTTTTGTTCAATTGTTGTTATATTTGTAGGACAACAAATCAAAATATTTGGTTTTGATAAGAAGCCTTTAACATTCAATTTATTAATAAAGTGAGTTAGCATTGCTTCTGTTATGTCAAAATCAGCAATAACTCCTCCTTGTAATGGACGAATTGCTCGAATGTTTCCGGGTGTACGTCCAACCATTAAGTATGCTTCTTCTCCAACTGCTAAAACACGTTTTGTTGTAGTATCGATTGCAACGACTGAAGGCTCATTTAAAACAATGCCTTTTCCTTTAACATGAATCAATACATTGGCTGTACCTAAATCTATCCCTATATCTCTAGCCATTACTTGTTTCTCCTCTCAAGCTCTTGTTCGTTCATCATTGACTACTCTCTTTTAAATAAAGTAGCCATCTAATTTACTATTATAGCATAACTCGTTTCAATCTTAAACGCAGAATTAAGACATTTAACTAAATTTAACGTTTTCTAAAAAAATTTTACTTAGGAACAGAAGAACGTAAAAAAAAAATAGACCTTATAAAGCACTACTTTTAAAGTAATGGCCTTTATATGGTCTAGTCCATAATTCATTATTAGTTATTTTATTAAACAAATAAACCTTCAAGTTCTTTTTCTTTCATTGTACTTTCTACTGTTTCTTGAATTCGTTCCACGTCTGCACCTAATGCTTGCAGTTTTTTATGGAATTCAAAGTATCCACGATCTAGATATTCGAGATGTGTTACTCTTGTATACCCTTTTGAAACTAAACCAGCAATAATTAAAGCAGCTGCTGCTCTAAGATCTGTTGCTGCAACTTCAGCACCTTGTAATTCCGTTTGTCCATAAATAACTAATGTTTGGCCTTCTACTTTAAATTCAGCATTCATACGACGCAACTCTTCCATATGCATATAACGGTTCTCAAATACGGTTTCTTTCATCGTACTTGTTCCTTCAGCAAAAACTTGAGCAATCGTCATCTGAGCTTGCATGTCTGTCGGGAAACCAGGATGTGGCATTGTTTTTACATCTGTTGCTTTTAATTTTTTAGGTCCAATAACACGTAATCCATTTGCTTCATCTTCAAACTGAACGCCCATTTCTTTCAATTTAGAAATTAATGGCTTATTGTGTTCAGCAACAGCATCTTCAATATAAATGTTCCCTTGAGTAACTGCTGCTGCGATCATGAATGTACCAGCTTCAATACGATCTGGTATAATGCTATGTTCTACACCTGTTAACTCACTTACACCTTCTATACGGATACTTTCTGTACCAGCACCAATAACTTTAGCTCCCATACGATTTAAGAAATTAGCTAAATCAACGATTTCAGGTTCGCGAGCAACGTTCTCAATTGTAGTTGTTCCTTTAGCTAGTGTAGCAGCCATCATAATATTTTGTGTAGCTCCAACACTTGGAAAATCTAAGTAGATATGAGCTCCTTTTAACTGATCAGCGAATGCTTCAATGTAGCCATTTTCAATATGGACTTCCGCACCCATTGCTTCAAATCCTTTTAAATGTAAATCAATCGGACGCGTTCCAATGGCACAACCTCCTGGAAGAGCGACTTTTGCATGTCCTAAACGAGCTAATAAAGGTCCCATAACAACAATAGATGCACGCATCTTACTGACATACTCAAAAGGGGCTTCAAAATGCAATTCTTTCGTAGCGTCTAAGATAATTTCTTTTTTAGTTTGATCAAAGTCAACAGTTAAATTCAAGTGGCTTAAAACTTCATTAATAGTAAATACATCAGACAATATCGGAACATTGGTTAATTTACTTTGTCCCTTACTTGCTAGTATTGTAGCAGCTAAAATAGGCAATACGGCATTTTTTGCCCCTTCTACTTTAACTGATCCGGTTAGGTGTTTCCCACCTCGAACGACAATCTTTTCCATGTAATATCCCTCCAAAATTTTCATTGCCTTTATCACAACTGTGTGAGGTAAATAGTACAAGACAACATTTAATATTATAGCACGAAGCTAGGTGAACGTACAAACTTAACAGATGTTTTGTAACAAAATTAGTTAATTCTTAATAAAACAAAAAGATTAGATTCTTAGAATTTAAAATTAAGTCCATAAAGAAAGTGCTTACTGCATATCCTATAGTTATTGACACAAATAAATAAAGAATACGAGCTTGTCCAATATTATTTTTTTTAATTATTTTTTCTATTCGTACTCCTTTTAAAGCCCAGAAAGAAAGCAAAATAAAAAACAGTTGAGAAACAATTGTAATTAAAGACTGCATGCCTAAAAAATTCATTTGATATTTCCTCTTTCCTACTAACTTTGATTAATTTTACCATAAAAAAAGGTAGTAAACCTTTAATTTGTCTTCAAATTGTAATATAACTAAAGTTCTTTAGTGTTGATAAGTCGTTAAAATAATTTCGAGGTGGTTTAGGCATTTTTACACGTGATCTCGTTCATTTCGTTCCACTAATACTTTTTTTGTTAAGCTAAAATTTTTTTCTATAATTTTAGCTTAACAAAAAAAGTTAGAATAAACGCAGCCGAACTGCTTTATTCTAACTTTCAGATTAGAACCTTGTGTGTTTT
The DNA here is from genome assembly GCF_000171855.1 of Carnobacterium sp. AT7. Taxonomy (NCBI): domain Bacteria; kingdom Bacillati; phylum Bacillota; class Bacilli; order Lactobacillales; family Carnobacteriaceae; genus Carnobacterium; species Carnobacterium sp. AT7. The sequence goes on from NZ_ABHH01000001.1 coordinate 90,915, forward strand.
GACACGGTAATTCGATTGACAGCTTTTCTTAAAGAAATTTCTGCACGTTTCGAATGGTTCTTATTTTCAATGGCTTCTGTTTTTCGTAATTCTTCTTCTGCTCGTTGTTTAGCAAGCATAGCTCGTTCGATATCGATATCTCGTGCTCGTTCGGCACTATCTGCAATGATGGAACACACATTATCTCTAACTTCCATCACTCCGCCGTTTACAGCAATCCAGTCTTCTTCATCAATTGAAACACGTTGTACTCGAACAGAATTAATCGTTAGAGGAACGATGATAGGAGTATGTTCTGGTAAAATACCTATTTCTCCATCCACTGCTTTAGCAATCACTCTTTTTGCTCGGTGATTGTAGACGATTCCAGCAGGTGTAACAATATTCACTTGCATTTCACTCATCTATTTTCACCTCCTAGTAGCCCATTGCTTTTGCTTTTGTTACAACTTCTTCAATTCTTCCCACGTTACGGAAAGCATCTTCAGGTAAATGGTCGTAACGTCCATCAATAATTTCTTTAAATCCACGGACAGTTTCTTCAACAGGAACATATGAACCTGGTAGACCTGTAAAGGCTTCTGCTACATGGAAATTTTGTGATAAGAAAAATTGAATACGTCTAGCTCTAGACACAATAATTTTCTCATCTGCAGATAATTCATCCATCCCTAAAATAGCAATGATATCTTGCAATTCTCGGTAACGTTGCAATAATTGTTGTACTTCAGTAGCCACTTTATAATGTTCTTCTCCAACAATTTCAGGAGATAACGCACTAGATGTTGAGGCTAATGGATCCACCGCCGGGTAAATCCCTTGTTCAGTTAATTTACGTTCCAAGTTAGTTGTTGCATCTAAATGGGCGAAAACAGTTGCTGGCGCTGGGTCAGTATAGTCATCTGCTGGTACATAAATAGCTTGAATAGATGTGATAGATCCTTTGCTAGTTGAAGTAATTCGTTCTTGTAATTGTCCCATTTCTGTTGCTAAAGTTGGTTGATACCCAACAGCTGAAGGCATACGTCCAAGCAATGCAGATACTTCTGAACCTGCTTGAGTAAATCGGAAAATATTGTCAATAAATAACAATACATCTTGTCCTACTTCATCTCTAAAGTATTCAGCAATTGTTAAACCAGTTAATGCGACACGCATTCTAGCACCAGGTGGTTCATTCATTTGACCAAACACCATGGCTGTACGTTTGATAACGCCAGACTCTTGCATTTCAAAGTACAAGTCATTACCTTCACGAGTCCGTTCACCAACACCTGTAAAAACAGATATTCCACCATGTTCTTCAGCAATATTATGAATCAATTCTTGGATTAAAACGGTTTTGCCTACTCCGGCTCCACCAAATAGTCCGATTTTTCCACCTTTTAAGTAAGGAGCTAATAAATCGATAACTTTTATTCCAGTTTCAAGAATTGCAGTATTGCTGCTTAATTCATCAAATGTAGGAGCATTGCGATGAATTGGAAGACGTTTTGCATCCTCTGGGAATGGTTCTTTTTGATCAATTGTTTCTCCTAAAACATTAAACATACGTCCTAGCGTTTCTTCACCAACAGGGACAGAGATAGATTTTTCAGTGTCAATAACACTCATACCACGTTGTAATCCATCTGTTGATTCCATTGCAATCGTTCTAATAACGCCATTTCCTAACAACAGTGCTGTCTCTAAGACAACTGTTTGATTTTTACTCTTATTTTTTTCAACAATGAGAGCATTATTGATTTCAGGCATAGTATCGTTTATGGGAAATTCTACATCCACAACGGGTCCTATAACTTGAACAATATGACCAATACTCATTCATTTTCCTCCATTCACTTACTTAGACGCTGAAGCACCACTAATTATTTCTGTAATTTCCTCTGTTATAGCTGCTTGACGAGCACGGTTATAACGAATTGTTAAATCATCAATAATAGTCTTAGCATTATCGGTTGCGCCTTTCATTGCTGTCATACGTGCGGCATGTTCAGCTGCTTTTGCATCTAAAATAGCCCCGTATATTAAACTTTCAGCATATTGTGGCAATATAATATCTAAAATTTCTTCTTTAGAAGGTTCATAAATATAATCTTTTTTGTACTCTTTTGTTTCTGCCACATCTAAATCTGATAGTGGCAACATTTTTTCTGCTCTATACTGGAACATAATGGTATTTACATGATGATTGTAGCAAACGTACAACTCATCAAAAACTTCATTTTTGTACATCTCTGTTGCTGTTCTGGCAATCGTCCGTACTTCTTCAAAAGAAGGCTGGTCACTGATGTCATTCAACTCATACGCAACATTCATTCCTCTGGCTTTAAAGAAATCAGCAGCTGTTGAACCAACTGCCATAAATACGTATTCCTCTGGAGAAGTATGGTCTCTAGTAATCATATCAACTGTTGATTTAATGACTGAACTGTTGTACCCACCAGCTAACCCTTTATCTGAACTGATAACGATATATCCAGTTTTTTTGATTGGACGTTCTACCAACATATCATGAAAGTCGATATTAGACGGAGAATTTGTACCTATCATATTGTTTTCAATCAAAGCAAGTTGATTGTGAGCCAAATGAGTCACAATTTCTCTTACTTTTTGAGAATAAATTTGAAATCCAGCAGCTGTATCTTCAGCTTTAGATAATTTCGCACCTGATACCATTTGCATAGCGTTTGTAATTTGACTTGTCTTTTTTGTTGAACTTATCTTTTTTGTTATTTCATTTAAAGAGGCTGCCATTCTTCTTCACCGCCTTTAATTGGTTTGTCCACTGTTTGTATCGATTGAAGAGTCAATATAATTAGTGAAAAAATTAGTAATGAATTCATTGATAACAGCATCCAATTTTTCTGTTCTTGGCAAATCTTTAGTTTCAACGATTTCAGTTAAAATTTCAGCATGTTGATTATCTAAGAAATCATACAATTCATCTTCAAATCGACTTAATTCGCTTACCGGTACTGAATCTAAGAAACCATGTGTTAGAGCATATAAAATAATGACTTGTTTTTCAACATTTATAGTTTGATGTAATCCTTGTTTCAAAACTTCTACTGTTCTGTGACCACGATTTAATTTAGCTTGAGTAGCTGCATCTAAATCTGACCCAAATTGAGTAAAGGCTTCTAATTCACGGAAACTCGCTAAATCTAAACGCAATGTTCCAGCAACTTTTTTCATTGCTTTGATTTGAGCAGCTCCACCAACACGGGAAACTGACAGTCCAGCGGCAATTGCTGGTCGGATACCTGAGTAAAACAAGTCACTTTCTAAGAAAATTTGTCCATCGGTAATCGAAATAACATTTGTAGGGATATACGCAGAAATATCTCCTGCTTGAGTTTCAACAAATGGAATAGCAGTCATTGAACCACCACCTAGTTTATCACTCAATTTTGCTGCACGTTCTAATAAACGTGAGTGCAGATAAAAGACATCTCCCGGATAAGCTTCACGGCCTGGCGGACGACGCAATAAGAGAGACAATTCACGGTAAGCAGCGGCTTGCTTAGTAAGATCATCAAAAATAATCAAAACGTGTTTGCCGTTGTACATAAATTCTTCCCCAATAGCAGATCCAGCATAAGGAGCTATATATAGCAATGGAGCAGGTTGAGATGCACTTGCTGTCATTACAATTGTATAATCCATTGCGCCATGTTTTTTCAATGTTTCTACTTGATTACGGACAGTCGATTCTTTTTGTCCAATTGCTACATAAATACAAATTGTATCTTGCCCTTTTTGGTTTAAAATCGTATCAATTGCTAAACTAGTTTTCCCAGTTTTACGGTCACCAATAACCAATTCACGTTGACCACGACCAATAGGTACTAATGCATCAATTGCCTTGATACCTGTTTGTAGCGGTTCATTAACTGAATGACGATCCATTACTCCTGGAGCTTCAGCTTCAATTGGACGAGTTTTAGTTGTAACAATTTCTCCCAAACCGTCAATTGGTTGTCCAAGAGGATTTACAACACGTCCAATCATTGCTTCTCCAACAGGCACTTGCATGATGCGACCGGTACGTTTGACGATGTCGCCTTCACGAATACCAGTAAATTCTCCAAGGATAATAATCCCTACATCGTTTATTTCTAAATTTTGTGCCATACCAAAAGTACCATCAGCAAACTCCAACAATTCTCCTGACATCGCATTTTCTAATCCATAAGCACGAGCTATTCCATCACCTACGTAGCTAACTGTTCCTACTTCATCTATCACTAATTCACTTTGATAACTCGCAATTTGCTTTTTGATTAGTGAACTAATTTCTTCTGCTTTTACGCCCATAAATAACTCACCTCATAACTTCTTTTATCGAATCAATTGCTTTTCTAATGCTTCTAAGTTAGAACGAATACTGCCATCATAAACTTGACTTTCAGCTTCAATAACGACTCCGCCTAAAACATGTTTATCCACAATAGTATGCAATAATACTTTTTTGGCATCTAATTTTTGTTTCATAACGTCTATTAAACGTTCCTTTTGTTCATCCGTTAATTCGACTGCTGTAAAAACTTTAGCAACAACTGTTCTATTTTTGTAATCATAAATTTTTTCAAATTCATTTACGACATCTCGAATATCACTAATTAAGTTGTAATCATACAGCATATGAAAAAAGCTTTGCGTATTTATCCCAAACTGTTTAATCAAGTCTGAAAGAATGTGATCTCGTTTGTATTTTTCTAAGCGAGGATCTACTAAAATTGATCCTAAATTAGGAACTTCTTCTAAAACTTGACGAACATCCATCATATTATCAAATGCAACTTCAAGTGTTCCTTTTTCTTTAGAATCTTGATAAAAAGTTTCTGCAATTTGGCGATTATTCATATTTCTATTTAACTTCATTACTATTCGCCAACCTTTCAATATACTCTTCTATCAATTCAGCATGCCCTTCATTAGATAATTCTTTTCCAATCAATTTCTCTGCAATATCAAGAGAAAGACGACTGATATCATTTTGTGCACTTGCCAAAGCTTGTTTTCTTTCTAACTCAATTGCTTTTTTTGCTTCTTCTTTTAATCGAGCTATTTCTGCTTTAGCAGCTGCCAATTGTTCTCTTTCCAATTTGTCAGCTGAATCTCTGGCTTGTTCAATAATAGCACTTGATCTGTTACGTGTATCTTCTAGTTGTTGTTGTTGCACTTTAAGTAACCGCTCTGCCTCTAGCTTTTTTGCTTCAGCATCATCGATATTTCCTGCAATCAACTGTTCTCTTTTTTCCATCATTGCCATTAGAGGTTTCCAAGCAACCATCTTCAGTACCAGCATTAATAGTAAAAATGAGACTAAAGTAACGATTGAATCTCCAGCTGTTATTTGTCCTATAACCATTGGACTACCCATTTCCCACACTCCTTCACCTAAACCTTAATGTTGCTTTAAAAGAACAGGCAGAGAGATTAGTGTTCCTCTACCTGTTAATTTTGAACGTTCATTATTTTAATTATTTTTATTGGAAAACTAAGATAAAGGCGATAACAACTGCCATGATTGGAATGGCTTCTACTAAACCAACCCCGATATACATTAATGTTTGTAATTGACCTTTCATTTCTGGCTGACGTGCGATTGATTCGATTGTTTTTGCTACAACTTTACTTGAACCAAGTGCTGCTCCTATTGCTGCACCTGCTACTGCGATTGCTGCTCCTATTAAACCCATAATTCATTTTCCTCCTATATAAATATCATTTTATTTTTTCTTCAATAACTGTTCTTAGTTTGATTAACTTAAGATGCTTCTTTTGTATGCTCTGTACTCTCTTCGTGTTCAACCTTATGGGAAAGATAAACCATCGTCAATGTTGTAAAAACAAAAGCTTGTATGCTTCCGATGAATATGGAGAATCCTTGCCATGCCATTTCCAAAGGAATTCCAACTATCCAAGTGAATATTCCTTTGCTTTGAGCTAATGAAGCTATTAATCCAAGTAATATTTCTCCTGCATAAATATTTCCATAAAGACGTAAAGCTAGAGTTAACGTATTTGTAAACTCTTCAAAAATTTTAATTGGAAATAAGAAAGGAACCGGTCTAACAAAACTATTCATGAAGTAGTTTTTGACTCCTTGTTCTTGCACTCCAAAATAATGTGTCATAACGATTACCATAGCTGCTAGTGTTAATGTAATCACTGGATCAGCAGTCGGACTTTTCCACATTTGGTAATCATCAATTATCAGCATTAGAGGCAGTCCCATCATATTTGAAACAAATACAAAGGTTAAAATAGTAAAACCTAATAGCCTGAATTTTTCTGATTGTTTCTTGGACATCGCACTTGAAGCGATACTCCCAGTAAAATCAACCACCCATTCTATAAAATTTTGTTTCCCCGTTGGCTTTACTTGTAAATTTCTCGTACAAATAAACGCAATCAAGAACACAATCACGCACGCTGATACTGTTACGATTGTATTGGTGACATTAAAATCTAAACCAAACAATGTAACAATCGGATTTTCGTGATCCACAACGTTCACCTCTTTCCATAATTAAAATCTATAATTGCAAACAGCGAAATTAAAAAACACGTCTTGCGAAAACTGTTGTTTCGACTAATTTCACATGCTCATTTTAGCATATACTAGCTTTCTTTCCTATTCAAATGGATTAAGTAAAATGTACTTCGATTCATTTTAGAATGTAAAAAATACTGACTAATCCCTAAAATAAATTCTCTTTTTTCACTGGCATTTGCTATCATACCACCATTCGATTTAAAATACAAAAGAAAATGAAAAACAATTTTATTTTTCATTAAATCACTACTACTAAACGTTTTCAACGGTTTTCCCTATTAATATTATCGCTCAAATTCTAAAATCTGAACGTTTTTTTGACTAGACAAATTTCATTCTCGTCTAATTCTCATTTATCCAAATGACAAATTTAAGGTGCTATTTTATGTCTTAATATATTAATCAGTTTTTTTATTTGTTATTTCCTTCACTAAATCCGCTTTTTTTGCTATTTTTCCTATTTAAATACCTTGATATATGTATTTGTTTTCTAAAAGCAAAATACAACCTACTCATTTTTGTCATTTCATTTAATTAGTTTTGTGCTTTTCATTTAAATCCATTAAATAAAATGAATGGAATGATAATTTCGTTATTTTTTTATAATTTAAGTTCTCTTACTAAAGATAAATAAAAAAAAGTTTTGAACCGAAAGTACTCGGGTTCAAAACTTTTTTTAGTATCACTTATAAGTAAAATATAATTGTTCTGTTATTGGTATTACATTGTACCGAATAATCGATCGCCAGCGTCACCTAAACCTGGGATGATGTAGCCATTTTCATCTAAACGTTCATCTAAGGCTGCAGTATAAATTTCTACATCAGGATGTGCTTGTTCTAAAGCTGCTACACCCTCTGGAGCTGCGACTAGACAGACAAATTTAATCGTTGTAGCACCACGTTTTTTCAATGAATCAATCGCTGCAATAGCTGATCCACCTGTGGCAAGCATTGGGTCAACCACTAATAATTGACGTTCATTGATATCAGATGGTAATTTAACAAAATACTCTACCGGTTCTAATGTTTCATGGTCACGATACATTCCTACGTGTCCAACTTTTGCTGCAGGAATTAAATCTAACATTCCGTCAACCATACCTAATCCAGCTCTTAGAATTGGAATAATCGCAACTTTTTTACCAGCTAATTCTTTTTGAATCGATTTTACTAAAGGAGTTTCAATTTCTACATCTTGTAAAGGCATATCTCTAGAAACTTCAAATGCCATCAAGCGTGCAATTTCATTAACTGCTTCTCTAAAGTCTTTCGTACCGGTATTCTTATCGCGAAGAATGGTTAATTTGTGTTGAATCAATGGATGATCCATAACTTGAACTTTCGACATTATATTCAGCCCTCATTTTTTATTATTTTTCAAACATTTCTATTGTAAAGGATATTCGCGCTTAGTGCTACCTTTTTGACCCTTTTCTTTTATATTTTACTTACTTCTTTGTTTTTTAAAAGTTTTTTACATTTTTGACTCGTATAAAGGGTGGTCAGCTGTCAATTGATGAACTTTCATTTGAATAGCGGTCATTTTTTCAATATCCCCATTAGCTGTCAATGTTTCAATAATCAGTTCTGCAACTTTTTTAGAATCTTCTTCGTCAAACCCACGTGTTGTAATAGCAGGTGTCCCAATTCGAATTCCACTTGTTTTAAAAGGGCTTAAGGTTTCAAACGGAATCGTATTTTTATTAACAGTAATGCTAACTTTGTCTAAGAGTACTTCTGCTTCTTTGCCATTCAAACCAAAGTTTGTTACATCAAATAACAATAAGTGATTATCTGTTCCGCCACTGATTACATGACCTTTAGACGCATTTAAAACGGTTTCCATTGCTTTAGCATTTTTTATGATTTGAGCAGCATAACTTTTAAACTCTGGAGCAGATGCTTCTTTAAAGGCAACAGCTTTAGCTGCAATAACGTGTTCTAATGGTCCACCTTGAATTCCAGGGAAAATAGCACTATTTAGTGCTTTACGGTATTTTTCTTTAGCTAAAATCATACCCCCACGTGGTCCTCTTAAGGTTTTATGCGTAGTTGTAGTGACGATATCTGCATACGGAACGGGATTTTGATGTAATCCTGCCGCAACTAATCCAGCAATATGAGCCATATCAACCATTAAGTATGCTCCAACTTCATCTGCTATTGCTCTAAATCGTGCAAAATCAATTTTTCTAGAATAAGCACTCGCTCCAGCAATAATTAATTTTGGTTTATGTTCAACAGCTAAAGCTCGAATCACTTCATAATCGATTTGTTCTGTCTCTTTTTCTACACCATAAGAAACAAAATCATAAGTTTTACCGCTAAAGTTTACCGGTGACCCATGCGTCAGATGCCCGCCATGTGTTAAATCCATTCCTAATACAGTATCTCCAGGAGACAAAATAGCGTTAAGAGCAGCCATATTTGCACTAGAACCTGAATGGGGTTGAACATTAACATAGTCTGCTCCAAAAAGTTTCTGCGCACGTTCAATAGCCAGATTTTCAACGACATCAATAAATTCGCAGCCACCATAATATCTTTTCCCAGGATAACCTTCTGCATATTTGTTGGTTAGAATGCTTCCTTGTACAGCTAATACAGCTTCAGATACAAAGTTTTCTGAGGCAATTAATTCAATGTTTTGCTCTTGACGATTGCTTTCTTTTTCAATGGCATCGAATACCTCTTTATCAAAATATTTATCGTTCATCATCTAACGGCCACATCCTTCAATAGTTTTAACATCCACTTACTTTATCATCTTGCTGTTTTACTGTTACTCAAAAAAATGATTCCCAGCTGCCTTTTTAAGCCGATTCATATAAGCTTCACCTAAACCCTTTTCGGCATAAGCTTGGGCTAAAATCACGGTTGCAGTTGTTTTTTCAAAATACCTTAATCCTGAGTATAACAATCTTGCAGCATCATTGACATTTTTATTTTCACCTAAAGAATAGGTTGCACTAACATTCTTTTGAAAGTGGTCAACGATTGCTTGCTCTGCCAAAAGCCCAACTTTTTCGCCTTGTTTTTGATAGGTTTCAATAGCCTTTTGCCACACATCATGGTTCCCATCAACAATTACTACGGCTTCATTCGGACTGTAATGCTTGTATTTCATACCGGGAGCTTTAGGCACTTCGTCACTTGATATCAAATGGCGATCGACATAGACAGTTCCAATGATCTGTTCTAGCGCTTCTTTTGTCGTCGCTCCTGGTCTTAAAATTGTTGGCCTAACTGGATCTGTCACGTCTAAAACGGTTGATTCTAGCCCTACACCTGTTTCGCCATCATCCAACACACCTGCTATTTTCCCTTTTAAATCATGGAAAACATGTCCTGCAGTTGTCGGACTCGGTTTACCAGAAGTATTGGCGCTTGGTCCAACAAGAGGTTTTCCAGTTTCACGAATCAGCTGTAAGGTTAATGCGTTATCTGGCATACGCATTGCTACACTGTCTAAGCCAGCTGTAGCGGTAGGTGCAAAAGCTTGCTCCTTAACTTTGAAAATCAATGTCAATGGACCTGGCCAAAATGTTTCCATCAATTTACTAGCTACTTCAGACACTTCCACTACATACTGCTCAACTTCTTCGATTGCTGAGACATGTACGATCAATGGATTATCACTCGGTCTACCTTTTGCTGAATAAACTTTTTTTACTGCAGCTTCATTTGTGGCATCTGCTCCTAATCCATAAACGGTTTCTGTGGGAAAAGAAATCAATTCACCCTGTTGCAGTTTGAGAGCAGCTTTTAACACCTCTGAAGGTCGATATATAATAGTTTCCACAATCATTCCTCCGTTCATTTCAAAAAACTTATTTTATTTAGTTGCTAGCATTAGATTTTTTAGATAGTTTTAACTCGAATCAATCGGTCATTTCCACTCATGTCTTTTCCAATAGCCACTTCAGCCTTGGGAAAAGCCTGTTGAAATATTTCCTGAACACTTTTTCCTTGTTTAAATCCAATTTCCAATAAGATTTCACCGCCAGGATTCAAAATAGCTGGCGTCTCTTTAGCTAATCTTTGATAAATGGCTAACCCATTGTTTTCTGCAAATAAAGCTAGGTGTGGTTCGTAATGCAGAACACTTTCATCCATATAACCAACTTCATCAGTTGAAATATAAGGCGGATTCGAAATAATAACATCGAATGTTTCCTTTTTTACTGGTTCTGTTAAATCGCCTTCCAACAATCGAACCTCTGCACTTAATGATTCCGCATTTTCTTTAGCTACTTTTAATGCTTTAGAAGACAAATCAGTTGCAGTGACATCAAAAAGTGGGCGTTCTTTTTTGATTGTAATGCCAATGATTCCTGTTCCCGTTCCAATATCCAAAACCGTTAATTTTTGATTTGTGCTAGTTTCCTTTAAAAAAATGTCCACGATTTCTTCCGTTTCAGGTCGTGGAATCAAGGTATCTTTTGTTACTTTAAACTTACGGTCGTAAAACCATCCATACCCTACTATCTGTTGTACGGGTATTCCTGAGCCATGATCAGATACATCTTTTAATAGTTGGTGCTTCACCTCAGAGGGAATCTCTTCATTTAAATGCAGCATAACGTCTGTTTTAGACCAGTCTTGGCGTTCTCTTAGTAAAAGTTCTGCAGCAAAGGGCTCTCTCTTACAAGTTTCTAAAAAAGAAGAAGCCCATTTCAGGACTTCTCTATACGTTGTCTTACTCTTCATGTTGCAATTGCTCCATTTTAGCTGTTTGCTCATTCAAAACTAACGCATCAATAATTTCATCTAATTTACCAGAAAGAATTTGATCTAATTTTTGAATCGTCAAACCAATCCGGTGATCAGTTACACGACTTTGTGGGTAATTGTACGTCCGAATTCGTTCTGAACGATCTCCTGTTCCAATAGCTGATTTTCGTTCAGCATCGTATTCGCTTTGGGCAGCTTGTTGGATATGATCGTATACTCGAGCACGCAATACTTTCATCGCTTTCTCACGGTTTTTAATTTGCGAACGTTCATCTTGCATCGCGACAGCAATTCCTGTAGGTAAATGCGTCAATCGAACGGCAGAAGCTGTTTTATTAACGTGCTGTCCGCCGGCTCCACTTGCGTGATAGATATCTGTCCGAATATCTTTATCAGGCAAATCTAATTCAACTTCTTCAGCTTCCGGCATAACCACTACAGTTGCTGTTGATGTATGGATACGACCTTGTGATTCCGTTGATGGGACACGTTGAACGCGGTGAGCGCCGTTTTCATATTTCAATTTAGAATAAACATTGTCTCCAGTAATCATTAAGGTAATTTCTTTGTATCCACCGATACCTGTAATGTTGGCATCTAACACTTCTGTCTTCCAACCTTGCGCATCAGCGTATTTTTGATACATATTAAATAGTGTACCAGCAAATAATTGTGCTTCGTCTCCACCCGCTGCTCCTCTAATTTCCATGATGATATTGCGATCATCATTTTCATCTTTAGGCAACATTAAGACTTTCATTTTTTCTTCAATTTCTGTTTTCTCTTTCTTTAAATCATTTAATTCTTCTTTAGCCATTTCAGCCATCTCAGAATCTAGTTTTTCTCCCAGCATATCTTCTGTATCAGAAATATCTTGTTCCACTTCTTTATACCGACGATACGTTGCTACTGTTTCACGAATAGCTGCTTCTTCTTTTGTTAATTTCATCAATCGTTTAGTATCACTAACAACCTCTGGGTCACTCAATAATTCATTTAATTCTTCATAACGTCCTTCAACGCTTTCTAATCTATCAAACATAGTTAGTCTCCTTTTCTTCTAAGCCTATTGCATCGTTGTGTCATTTACTGTAGTTCATTCACAACACCAAGAACGCTACAAATCGCCCTTCAATAGCGGATTGAAGTAATGTTTACGACAAACTGGGAAATAACTTTCATTGCCCCCTATTTGAATTTGTTCTCCTGAATAAACAGGTTTGCCATCGATCATACGCATGTTCATTGTTGCTTTTTTATGACAATACCAACAAATGGTTTTCATTTCTTCGATTTTGTCTGCGTACAGCAACAAATATTCTGATCCTTCAAACAATTCGTTTTTGAAATCATTTTTCAATCCAAATGCCATAACCGGAATATCTAGTTCATCTACAATATGAGCAAGTTGAAGTACATGCTCTTTTGTCAGAAATTGTGATTCATCGATTAATACACAAGCAGGCGCATTTTCTAATGCTTTTATGGTTTCAAAAACATTTGTTTCCTCAAATATAGCGATACCTTCACGTCTTAACCCAATGCGACTTGACACAATACCAATCTCATCTCGGTCATCTAGTCCACTTGTCATGATTGCCACAGGTTTGTTTTGTTCCTCATAATTGTATGCTACTTTTAAAATTTCAATCGTTTTGCCGCTGTTCATTGCTCCGTATTTAAAAAATAGTTGGGCCATCTTGTTTTTCCTCTTTTCTCTCGTAGGAATCCATTATGAATTATACGTTATAACCAACCAAAAGTGAAGCCTCTGTATTGACTTTATAATAGAGGAATCTTACACAAATTGTTAGAAAAGAAATTAAAATTCCTTTTAAATGAACAAGTTAGGCAATTTTTAACAATTTCACAAGAAATATATGCTAGAATATCAAAGTAGCAATAAAAGTATTTTTAGTAATTGGAGGAAACTCAATTGAGTATACGTAGTGCATTTGCCATTGCAGTAGGAAGAACAACTAGATGGGGACTTCATACTTTCCTTAAAGGTGGAAGTAGTTACCCAGGTCAGCTAACACAAAAACTGGATCCCACTGTATTAGGTACATTATCAAGAAATTATGATGTGGTTATCGTTACTGGTACAAACGGTAAAACATTGACAACTGCTTTAACTTATCAAGTTTTGAAACAAAAATATCCAGAAATTATCACGAACCCCACTGGAGCAAATATGTTGCAAGGAATTATTTCAACTTTTCTTGAACATCATTCTTACACCAAAAACAGTGAGAAGAAAGCCGCCGTTCTTGAAGTAGACGAAGCGAGCTTGATTCATGTAACAAAATACATTAAACCTAAAGCGATTATTTTTACAAACGTCTTCCGTGACCAAATGGATCGGTATGGTGAAATTTACACGACTTACCAAATGATGCTAAATGGTGCAGCTCTAGCTCCGAATGCTTTAATCGTTAGTAATGGAGATGCTCCGATTTTTAATTCTAAAAAAACCGTAAATAAACGCGTTTACTTTGGTTTTGATCACCTTCCAGACGGCGAACTAAAAGCTCACTACAATACAGATGGTGTATTGTGCCCGAATTGTAATAATATTTTGCATTATAAATTCTTAACTTACAGCAATCTTGGAAAATACTATTGTCCAAATTGCGATTTCAAACGTCCAGACTTAACGTATCGTTTAACAGGCTTGACTCATATGGATCACGAATCTTCTCGTTTTGAAATTGAAGGTGAAGAATTTGAAATTAAAATCGGCGGACAATACAATATTTATAATGCTTTAGCAGCTTATAGTGTTGGGCGCATTTTGGACGTTTCTACTGATCAAATTCGTGCTGGATTTGCCGCTTCAAAACGTGTTTTCGGACGTCAAGAAGTGATTCAAATTGACGACAAAGAAGTGACCATCAACTTGGTGAAAAATCCGGTTGGGTTAAATCAAGTATTAGAAATGATCAAACTTGATCCAGAACCGATCTCTCTTGTTTCTATTTTAAATGCAAATTATGCGGATGGAACAGATGTCAGCTGGATTTGGGATGCAGACTATGAACAAGTTGCCGAGATGGGTTTAAAACAAGTAACTGTAGGCGGCGAACGTGTAGAAGATATTACCGCACGTTTAGAAGTAGCCGGTATTCCTGAAGAAGAACTTCAAGTTATTCCGAGTATTCCTGAAATAATCAACAGTTTTAAACATGCACCAACGAAAAAAGTATACGTATTGGCTACCTATACTGCTGTCTTACAATTGCGTAAAGAATTAGCTAATCAAGGATATATTGAAGGAGGTATGTAAGATGATTGAATTAACGGTTTGCCATCTTTATGGTGATTTACTAAATACTTACGGAGATAATGGCAACTTATTGATGTTAAAACACCGTGCAAAAAAAAGAGGCGTTCAATTTAATATCGAAATCGTTAGTTTAAATGACTCTTTTGATGCTGACAAATACGATTTAGTTTTCTTTGGTGGCGGACAAGATTTTGAGCAACGAATTGTTTCAAGAGATATTCAAGCTAAAAAAGAGGCCATCACTGAATACATTGAAAATGATGGTGTTACAGTTGGCATTTGCGGTGGTTTTCAATTATTAGGTCATTACTATGTTGATGCTGCAGGAAATCGACTAAACGGTATTGGTGCTTTGAACCACTACACATTAAATCAAGATAACAATCGCTTTATTGGCGATATTATCATCAAAAATGATGAGTTTGGCGAAACCTATAAAGGATTTGAGAATCACAATGGCCGCACTTTCCTTGGTGAAGGGGTTAAGCCTTTAGGTATAGTTGAAACGGGTTATGGCAATAATGGCGAAGATAAAACGGAAGGTGCTCATTACAAACAAACGTATTGTTCTTACTTCCATGGTCCTTTATTAGTGCGTAATACCGCATTAACGGATCGAATTTTAAAAGAAGCAGTCAAAAAACGATTCCCTAAAGAAGCAGAAGAATTATTTGATATTTGATGAGATAAAAAGAACCTGAAAAATGAGTAGTTCATTTTTCAGGTTCTTTTTTTGCTCATTTAGGAGTTGCACATCTTAGTTGTTTGATGCAATAATTTCTAAATTGCCTTCTATTGTCCATTCTTTGATATCAGTTGGTAAGATTAGGTGCGTCCCTTTTTTCAATAGATACTCTCCTGCTTCGACAATCAATTTACCATTTCCTGCTAATACGCTGACAAGGGTGTACGGAGCTGTTGCAGTAAAGGTTGTCGTTCCATTTACTTCCCATTTGTAGACATCGAAAAATGACGTTTTCACAAAAGTTGTAATGGTCGCATCTTCTTGTTTTTCCGTTTTCATTTCAGGAGTCGGATCAACGTGTGGAACTGTTGTCACATCGACAGATTGTTTGACGTGTAATTCTCTTAAATTTCCTTGATCGTCTTTACGGTCATAATCGTATACGCGATAAGTTGTATCACTAGATTGTTGGGTTTCAAGAATCGTAATTCCTCCACCAATCGCATGAATTGTTCCACTTGGTACGTAGAAAAAGTCGCCTTTTTTTACTTTAATGCGGCGCAATAAATCATCCCATTTACCTTCAAGAATCATTTGCTCTAATTCTTCTTTTGTTTGAGCATGATGTCCGTAGATAATTTCTGAACCTTCGTCAGCATCAATGACATACCAACATTCCGTTTTGCCCAATTCCCCTTCGTGCTCCATACCGTATTGATCATCCGGATGAACTTGAACGGATAGCTCATCTGCAGCATCTAAAATTTTTGTTAACAAAGGAAAGACTTCTCCCTTTGCATTTCCAAATACTTCACGATGTTGATCCCAAACTTCAGCTAGCGTCATATCTTTATAAGGACCATTTTCCACTAAGCTTGGTCCATTAGGGTGCGCACTGATTGCCCAAGCTTCTCCAGTTTTATCACTTGGCAAATCATACCCAAATACTTCACGTAACTTTTTGCCACCCCAGATTTTTTCTTGTAAAACAGGTTTTAATAGTAACGGTTCATTCATTATTTTTGCTCCTCCTAAAATCCAATTAGTGATTCATTGCTTCTTTTTCAGTTAAATAACATTCTACTAAACGATCTCGCTGGTTAAGGTAATCAGATTTATTAGTATTCGTTGGATGAACGCGATTTGATAAAAATACAAACGCTTCTTTTCCTAAAATATCTAATACTATAAATGTGCCTGTAAATCCAGTATGAAACAAATAGTTTTTTGTGCCTCTAGTTTTCAAATCCCATCCTAAAGACCGGTTTAACTTGCCAGTAGGCGTCCAATCTCCTAATAATGATAGCACAGTTTTTTGATTAAGAATACGTTTTCCATTTAGTTCTCCTTGATTCAGCATCATTTGGCTAAAGGTTAAGCAATCCGTTAACGTCGAGAATAATCCAGCGCTCCCACAATGATCTCCCAGTATATACGCTTTTGGATCATGGACTTCGCCTCTAATCATTCCTCTTTTTGAATTCCATTCAGTTGGAACACACATTTCTTTGTCGCGAGGATGATACGATGAATCGTTTAAATTCAATGGTCCACTGATTCGGTTAGCAAAAACATTAACTAGAGTAGTTTTTTCAATCGCTTCAATAATAAAGCCTAGTAAAATGAATCCCGTATCTGTATAACGCACTTCTTTATCAAAAATCTTTCCTACGGGCAAATGAAGAATAGCTTCTTTCAACTCGCTAGCGGATAAAGCATCTCGGTTGGGAATATACCCTTCTATTCCAGAAGTATGAGTCAGTAAATGCCTTAGCGTTACTTCTTTAGAGGGAAAATCGGTCAAATAATCGCTGACTTTATCAGCTGGATCCAATTTTTCTTCTTGCCACAGTTGCAAGATAATCGTTGTTGTTAAAAGTACTTTAGTTAACGAGGCGATATCATACAGCTGATTTTCTTTAAGGGCTTCTCTATTTGGAACAATAGCAGATAATCCTTCACGGTACGTTGCTTGTTCATTATTTTTGATAAAACCAAAACTTGCTCCAGGAATGACTTCGTCTTCTACTAATTGTTGAATAACATTTATTGTTTTGGGATACATCCTCTTATCCTTTCTGCTATTTTTTTATTGATGCTAAATTCATTTCTTCATAATCCATTATAATGGAACAACTCATTTACATCCACATTGAGTTTAGTCGCTTAGTTAGGACAAATAAAAAAAGCCGACAGACTAGCTGGCGACTTACTAACTAATTATTTAGTTGTGGTAACTTTAATGGCTATTCCATTCGTATCTTCTAAAAAAAGAGTTGTTGATGCTTCATCTAGTTGATAGACATAACTTTTTGCATCAAGATTTGCTTTTACTTGTAATAATTCATCTGTTGAGGCAACAATAATCGTAAAATAATCTAACCCTCTTAGGCCTTTTTGAGCGGGTGGAATGTTTTTCCCTGCCCATACGTTAGCTCCGATTTGATGATGATACTCACCTGCTGCGAAGAATTTAGCGTGCGGTCCAAACTTGAATTTCAAATCAAATCCTAGAACATCTTTGTAGAAATTTTCGGTTTCTTCTAATTCAGCTACAAATAAATGAACGTGTCCCATATAGGTTCCTTTAGGCATTCCTTGAAATTCTTGCTTAGCTTCGGCAATGACACCTTCTGCATCCATTTGTTCAGTTACTCCGGCGATTTGACCGTCTTCTCTGATATCCCACATTGATTTTGGTTTATCAACGTAAATTTCAATTCCATTGCCTTCTGGATCATCTAGATATAAAGCTTCGCTGTATCCATGGTCACTTGCACCAGTCAAAGGATATTTTGATACTAAAATATGATACAAAATTTCGCCTAGGTCTTTACGTGTCGGCAATAAAAAGGCCAAATGGTATAATCCAGTTGCTTTTGGTTTTTCTCCAGCTGGAGCAACCGGTTGTAATTCTAACAAGACTTGCTCATCATCAACTGCTCCCAATTGCAGCAATTGCTCATTTTCATTTTTTACGTCTAATCCAATAACAGTGGTATAGAAATTTTTCATATTCGCCATATTTTCGACATTCAATACAACTTTTCCAATAATGGTCTTCTCTGATAAAGTCATTTAGTTATTCCTCTTTTCATTTTTACTTTTATTATATTATTTTTTTAAGATGCTAAATTCACTTACTTTTAATAAGTATACATGGAAACCCATTTATTTACAAGTCTTTTTAACCGAACGCATCCTGATTTTGATTTTTTCACCAAATTCATCACTAAATAAGTTGTTTTCACTTAATTTTTGTTTTTTCGTCACACTTTTTTCATAATTGGCTACTATACTTTAAATATACCAAAACAACAAACCAACTTTTTCATATTTCTTTTTTACTCCTCCAAAGTAAAAAGAAACCTTACCCTTTCCACTTTAGCTTTCCCGCTAAAGTGGTTTTTTTTTACAAAAGACAAAAAAACGATTAGTGCCATTTTGGCAATAATCATTTTTTATTTGGGCTTTTATTTGATAAATCCCTTTTTATTTAAAAAAAGGGATTGGTTCTTTTTTCATAGCCAATAGTTGTTTCATCTCCATGACCTGGATAAACTCGCATGTCATCCGGCAAAGTAAGCAGTTGCTCTTTGATCCCTTTTAATAAAGCTGCTGGATCGCTACCTGTTAAATCGGTTCTTCCAACACTTCCTTTGAATAATGCATCGCCAGAAACGACAAAATCAGCAAATACAAAACTGACTCCACCAGGTGAATGTCCTGGCGTTGGGACAACTTTAAACTGAAATCCTTCGATATCATATGTCTTAAATAGTTCAAATTCGTATTCAGCAGGCTCAGCTGTAAAGGGGTGTCCTGAGTTAATTGAAAGATTTAAAATAGCGTTACCTAGCCAAGCTTGTTCTAAATCGCTAACGTATACTGGAATAGTATACGTTTTTCTAACTTCTTCTAACGCACCAATATGATCATAGTGTGTATGCGTTAATAAAATAGCTGTAGGTGTCACATTTAATCGATCTAATACTTTTTTTATCGCAACAAATTCATCTCCAGGATCTACGATTAGCGCTTTACCTTCTTGATACACCACGTAACAATTTTCTTCAATTCTTCCAGTTATTATTCTTTCAATTTGTGTCATATATTGATCTCCTTTTCATATTGCAGTCTATAGTTGTAGTTTAGCAGATTTCACTAAAAACAACAGACACTGATTAGACAACTTCTTGTTGGACAAATTGACTGTTGTATAAATCAGCGTAAAAACCCTTTTGAGCCATTAACTCATCGTGAGTTCCAGTTTCGATTACATCTCCATGATCCATCACAATAATATTATCAGCATCACGAATCGTTGAAAGACGGTGAGCCACAACAAAACTAGTTCTGCCTTTTAATAATTTCCTCATCGCTTTTTGAATCAATACTTCGGTTCTGGTATCCACACTTGACGTAGCTTCATCTAAAATTAAAATCTCGGGATCAGCTAGAAAAGCCCGTGCAATCGTAATTAACTGTCTTTGACCTGCTGAGAGATTGCTTGCTTCTTCATTAAGAATGGTCTCATATCCATGAGGTAATTTCCGTACAAAATCATCGACGTGAGCTGCTTTAGCCGAATTGTAGACACGTTCGTCATCTTGACCATATACTGCGCTTCCGTATCGGATATTATCAAGGACTGTTCCATTAAATAACCATGTATCTTGAAGAACCATGGCAAAACGTGAGCGCACTTCTTCTCTTGAAAAGTCTCGCGTATCAACACCATCAATCTTGATGCTGCCACCACTAACGTCATAAAAACGTTCTAACAAATTAATTAGAGTTGATTTGCCCGCTCCAGTTGGACCTACAATAGCAACCATTTGCCCTTCTTCAACATTTAAATTGAAATCTTTCATCAATAACGGTTCATCTTTTCCACCATAACCAAATTGAACATGCTCAAATTGAACTTTGTATGGTGAATTTGGTATTGGTTGAATAGAAGCTGATTCATCTGTCATTTCTTCTTCATCTAGCACTTCAAAAACGCGTTCAGCTGAAGCAACTGTAGCTTGAATCATATTAATCAAATTGGCCATCTCACGAATAGGCTGATTGAATTGATTGGAATATTGTAACATGGCTTGGACATTTCCTAATGTTACTGTCCCATTAGCTACAAAAACACCCCCTACAACGGCAACAACTAGATACCCTAAGTTACGTACGAAAGCCATCAACGGCATGATGAGTCCAGATAAAAACTGTGCATTTCGTGACGCTTGATAGAGTTGATCATTTTTCTCTTCAAATGTTTTGATTTCTGTTTCTTCATGGTTATAAGATTTTACTACCACGTGCCCTGAATAGGTCTCTTCAACTTGATTGTTCAAGATTCCTAAACTTTTTTGTTGCGCCGCAAAAGACTTTTGCGATCTTGGAGCGATCAATCCAATCACTAGCGCACTTATAGGAACAGTGATTAACGTCACTAACGTTAAGGTTCCACTAATGGTCAACATCATGTACAGAACAGCAAAAAAGGTAACCAGACTATTGACAAACTGCGTAAGGGTTTGTTGGAGAGTATTAGCAATTTGGTCCATATCATTTACTGCGCGAGACATGATATCTCCGTTTGAATGCGTATCATAGTAATTCATTGGAACACGGTTCATCTTAGCTTTTAAATCTTTTCGTAAATCATAAACCGTCCGCTGAGCTACACGAGTCATAGTAAATTGTTGGAAGTATCTAAAGATGGCAGAAAGAATATAGAAGACTGCAACGGTGAATAAGATACGCGCAATCAAATCAAAATCGATTGGCAAGACCGCGACAGATTGCCCGGCTTGTCGCAATTTCATTCCTTCGACTACCCCATTAAAAATTTCAGTTGTGGCTTCCCCTAAAATTTTTGGCGTTTGTGTTTGCAATACAATAGCAATGATAGCTAAGGCAAACACAGCGATAATGGCTATTAAACGAGTAGACATGTAACTAAGCAATCTTCTTAGTGTTCTCCAGAAATTTTTCGGTTTAATAGCACGAAGAGGCTTTGTTGAATCAGTACTGTTCTTACTCATTACATCTCCTCCTCTTTCATTTGCGACTCCATAATTTCTTGGTACGTTTCATTGGTTTTTTTCAACTCTTCATGTGTCCCTTTTCCGACCATTTTGCCTTCTTCTAAAACAATGATGGTATCGGCTTGAATAACAGAACTGATTCTTTGAGCAATAATGACGACTACCGCATGCTTTGTTTCTGGGAGCAAAGCTTTTCGCAAAGCTACATCAGTTTTAAAATCAAGTGCTGAAAAAGAGTCATCAAAAATCAATATATCTGCTTTCGTGATTAACGCTCTAGCGATACTTAAGCGTTGCTTTTGTCCACCAGAAAAGTTCCCGCCGCCTTGTTCGACCCCTGCATCTAAACCTTTAGGTAATTTTGATACAAAGTCGGCGGCTTGAGCGATTTCTAAAGCATGCCATATTTCTTCATCTGTTGCGTCCGGTTTTCCATATTGCATATTTTCACGAATCGTTCCGGTAAATAATAATGCTTTTTGAGGCGCATAGCCTGTAAAGCTGCGCAGTTCGGTTTGTTTCATTTGTCGTATATCTACGCCATTGATTTTGATACTTCCTGATTCAATATCATAAAAGCGGGTGATTAAATTCGCAATAGTTGATTTACCAGAACCCGTTCCACCAATAATGGCAATGACTTCACCTTTCTTGCCTTCAAAATCAATGCCTTCCAATGCTGGTTTTTCTGCTCCTGAATAACGATAAGTAACCTGTTCAAAAGATAATGAACTACCGTTTTCTTTTTGAACCGTCAATGGGATTTCGGGGTCCTTTATCTTACTTTCCATGGCTAGCACTTCATTGATACGCGCTGCTGAAACTTGCCCACGAGGAATAAAGACGAACACCATTGCTAGCATCATAACACTCATTAGAATTTGCATTGCATATGTCATAAAAGTAACCAAATTTCCAACTTGCATATCCCCAACACTAATATATTCTCCACCAAACCAAATGATTGAAATGTTTGTTGCACTTATAATCAACGTCATAATTGGCAGCATAAAACTCATAATGGTCTGTGCTTTAATTGAGGTATTCGCATAGTCTTTATTGGCTTCATCAAAACGTTTTGTTTCAGAATCATTGCGATTAAAAGCACGGATAACACGGACACCTGTTAATCCTTCGCGAAAAACTAGATTTAAACGGTCTGTTTTCTTTTGAAGCGATTTGAAATAAGGAACGGCGAAATACATAATAATACCAATAAAAATAGCTAATATAGGAATGATATAAATGAAAATCTCAGCTAATTTCGGTTCACGATTATACGCTAATAGACCTGTCCCAATAAGCATGATTGGAGCCATGATCATCATTCTCAACATCATCATCGTGACTAATTGAATCTGCTCAACATCATTTGTTGTTCGTGTGAGTAATGAAGATGTTCCTAATTTGTCAATTTCATCATTAGAAAAATACGTTACTTTTCGATAAATCTCGCTACGCAATGTTTTTCCTAATTTTTGCGACTGTTGTGCAGCGAAGTACACATTTATAATAGCTGCTACAATACTAAGAAGAGAAAAGCCTAACATTTTCACTCCTACAGAAATAATGTAGTCTACATCCCCTGTTGACACGCCATTATCAATAATATCCGCTGTTAGTGTAGGGAGATACAAATCTCCTATCACTTGGATAATCATAAATACAACAGCACCGAAAACAGCCCAGTAATTTAATTTTTTTGCTAGTTTGATCATTTAGCTTCCTCCTCGAGTTGTTTTCAATGCCTGATCTCTAATTTCTTTTTTTTTTAAGTCATCTATTAATTATATGGGACAACTGACCCTTTTTCAAATATCTGCAACTTCTTTTCGAGATCTATTGTCTTAGTGAATTTGTATCTTGCTGTTTAAGTGCAACTTTAGTACTATTATTTAAGGAACGCTAAAGAAAAGGTTCTCAAAAAAGCCGAAAGAAGGATTCTATTTATGACAAAATTATTAATTGTTCGTGCCCATCCATTAGATAGCGAGATTTCTCGTTCTATGCAAGTTACAGATGCTTTCGTAAACTCGTATATTGCAAATCATCCTGAAGAACACATTGAAGACATTAATTTATATGACTTAGCTGTTCCTGATATTGATCGCGACTTATTACAAGCTTGGTCTGAACTTGGCAGTGGAACTGCTTTTGATGAATTATCTGAAGCTAAACAACAAAAAATAACTTTATTTAATGGCTACACAGACGGATTTTTGGATGCTGATAAAATCGTTATTGCAAATCCATTATGGAACTTAAATGTTCCTGCTCGCTTAAAAGCTTGGGTGGATACGATTACTGTAGGTGGAAAAACCTTTAAATACAACGAAAAAGGCGAAGCTGTTGGTCTTGCTGGAGACAAAAAAGTTCTTCATATTCAAGCAAATGGTGGCGTTTATGGTGGAAAAGACCCCGCCAATCAATATTTAAAAACGATTTTAAATTACATCGGTATCACTGATTTCCAAGAATTATTTGTTGAAGGTATGGATTATGCGCCTGATAAAGCAGCGGATATTATGGCTGAAGGAATAGAAAAAGCTACTGCCTTAGGAAAAACATTTTAAACATGACTTTATCAACTGAAACTGATAAGAAAAGCCTGTAACGGTTTTTCTTTTCAGTTTTTTTGTATTTAGTTCCTTTCTTTTGTAGCATTGCCTAAAAAGAGCTACACTGAAATTAAGATGACTACTCCAAACAGAAAGAAGGAAGGAACAAATGAAAGAGACACCGTTAGAACAGACAACGAAAATAGAACCACAATTGATTGAATTCCGTAGATTATTGCATTCAGAACCCGAATTGAGTGAGCATGAATTTAAAACACAAGAAAAAATCATTGCTAAACTGGAAGAATTTGGCATTCCTTACAGAAAAGTAGGAAAAACATCAACGATTGCTACAATAAAAGGCAAAAGTGCTGGAAAAACTGTTGCTTTGCGTTCAGATATTGATGCGTTACCGATTAATGAAGATTTAGATTTGGATTTCCAATCAACTAATCCTGGTGTGATGCACGCATGTGGTCATGACGCTCACACTACAATGGCCATGGGAGCTGCAAAAATTTTGAATGAAGTTAAAGATACTTTTGATGGTGAAGTACGCATCTTCTTCCAAGAAGCAGAAGAAACTTTTGAAGGAGCTAAAAAAATTGTAGCTGATGGAGGAATGGAGGGAGTCGATGCTGTGTTCGGTATGCACAATTACAATACGATTGCGTCTGGTTCTTTTTATTCAGGACCTGGTGACTTATTCTCAGGATGTGATACTATTTATGTCACTTTCACCGGCAAATCTGGCCATGGTGGAACTCCCCAACTAGGCAAAGATTCTTTCACACCGGCAGCTCAATTTGCCCTTGATCTGCAACAAATCATTGCTAAAAACGTCGATTCACGAAATCCAGTCGTCTTTAATATCGGTCGTTTCACCAGTGGAACTAAAGCAAATATTGTTCCAAAAAAATCAAAAATGGATATTTCGATGCGCTACTTTGATGAAGATAGCCGTGACCTTACTCATGAAGCCTTGAAACGTCACGCTCAGCATTTTGCAGAGATGTACGAAATCACAGTTGATGTAACGATTGAGCCGAGTACACCTCCAACAAAAAATGATGCTGCTCTAGCAAAAATTGCTACCAATGCTGGAATGAAAGTATTTGGTTCAGATAAGGTTACAGAGTTTCCAAGAGCAATGAATTCCGAAGACTTTTCTTATTATTTAAAAGAAGCTCCTGGTGTTTATGGCATCATTGGAATTTACAATGAAGAAAAAAACACCACTTACGCTCCTCATGATGATCACTTTGAATTGGATGAAGATATTTTAAAATTAGGTGCCGCGTGGCATGTAGAATTTGCTTTAGCATTTTTAGGAACCACTAGCAAATAAAGTGAAAAATAATTATTCAACCCATACAGCGACTGTTTTAAAAGAACCTTTTTATAGAATAATCCGCTTTGCTTGTACAAATCTATGGGAACATTATAGGCTGAGAGAACTTGCCTTAGACACTTCAGACTAAAAAAGTCTTGTACCGATTTTAAACGGTACAAGACTTTTTTTAATCTTTTTCTTTT
Source organism: Carnobacterium sp. AT7 (assembly GCF_000171855.1). Taxonomy (NCBI): domain Bacteria; kingdom Bacillati; phylum Bacillota; class Bacilli; order Lactobacillales; family Carnobacteriaceae; genus Carnobacterium; species Carnobacterium sp. AT7. Next base: position 116,331 of record NZ_ABHH01000001.1, read on the forward strand.
TTACTTGCAACTACAAGAGGTGATGGAGCGGGATTATCATCACTTTCGTATAATCCACTATAGTCCTTATACCATCTGAAAAAATGAACAACAATAACTTTTAAGATTGCATATCCAGGAATACCCAAAATAACACCAGGAACACCAAATATTTTTCCAGCAGAAAGCAAAACAATGATAATCGTTAGCGGATGAATTTCTAAATTATTCCCTAGGATTTGTGGTTGGATAACTCTTCCTTCAATCGTTTGCTCAATAGCAAAAACGATTAGAACTTTGATTAACATACTTGGAGAATCTACTAAAGCAATTACAATTGCAGGTACAGTAGCTAAAAACGAACCTAAGTAAGGTATCAAATTCAAGAAGCCCGCCAATACACCCAATGTTACAGCATACTCTAATCCAATGCTTGCAAATCCTATCCAAAACATAAGTCCGACAAAAAAAGCTACCATTAACTGTCCACGTATATATTGACTAATTTGTGTATTGATTTCAGTTAATAAGCGATAGGTGCCACCTCTCATTTTTGATGGTATCATTTTCATCACATGATAAGGCAGACTTTTTCCATCTTTTAATAAGTAAAAGAGAATAAAAGGCATCGTGATGATTGCAATCACAACATTGGTCAACGCCCCAACTACACTTCCAATACTGGTAAAAGTTGTATCTAGGACACTGTTGGCTTGATCTGAAACGTTAGATAATAAGTTCGCATTTAAATCAGTCAATCGTGTCTGAAATTCAGATAGCACATCGCTTCTTAGCCAACTATCTATTTGAAAAACAATATTATCCCAATAGATAGGCCAATTTTCAATAATACTAATCGTTTGTTCTTGGATAATTGGAATCAATGTAGTGATACCCCATACAATTAAAGCACCAATTACAATGAAAATCCAAGCTATTCCTAACACACGTGGAATTTTTTTCCGTTCCATCCAGTCAACCAAAGGATTAACCAGGTAATACAAGATTCCTGCAAATATAATTGGCATTCCAATTACACTCAAAAAATCTCCAATTGGTGAAAACAAGTGCGCAACTTTTGAAAATATTAATAGATTCAAGAAAATCAAAAGCGAAATGAATAAAATAGAAACTACTTTATTGTTCAAAACCCATTTCCAAAACCAGGTTACTTTTTCGATGGTTTTTACTTTTATTTTTTCTTCACCCATACGTCCATCCCCTCTGGCTTTATAAAATTTGCTATTAATTGCTGTAACTAATTTTAGTCCCAATCGTTAATTCTGGCAACTCATATGGCGTCAAATAAATGCCACTTTCAATCCGATCATCTTCTGGAACTTCTGAAAAAGAAAGTGTCACGTGACCAATTGTATTCAAATTTTCATTCGCTAAACTTCCCACGGTTTTAATGGTATATATTTTTTCATCAAAAGAAATAGTTTGACCCGGTTTTAATTTTACTATTTCTTTTTCATTTTCAAAAGATTGAATAATGGCTACTGTACGAATCTCTTCTGTAGCTTGTTCTCCAAATAAAATAATCATCGGGTCCTTTTTGCTAATGGCATTTTCTCCGATTGCAGTTACTGTTCCAACTAACATATTATCCATTCCTCTCTTATTTCAAATTCCTTTATTCTTGTTTAGTTTACCATATTCTCTCTTTTAAAGGGTGGTAAATGCTATCCAGCTTCAAGTAATTAGCTGAAACAAGAAAAACGGCTTCATTCATTAAAAAAATACCCATACTGATTGCTACCTGTTGGATAGACTGGTATGATAAATTGAGATAAACTATCCAATAATGGAGGTAGACTTTATGAATTCTACTAATAATAAAAAGATCTTACAAATAGAACAAGCTGAAAATAAAATAAAAGAACTTCGTCATCCTTCATTAATAATAAAAAAACACGATGATGATTTAATGACTACAATCACTTTAACAAAAGATTTTCCAACAGAATTTAAAGAATTTTTTATTTTACATAGAGAAACTGGAGAAAAATATTCGTTTAAGGGTACGGTTACCAATGAAGAATATTCATTCACAGTTAATATACGTTCCTTTATTAAAAAGCATGTACCAGTGGATCCAAAGGAACATTTTGAGTTCTATTTTACTCTTCGGTATTTAATCGATGATCAACAAATTGAAAAAGATGAGCCTTTGTCGCTTAACCGTTTTAATCATTATGAATCCTATGGGCTAACAGAAGTGCAAGAAAACGGCCATCATCTGTACCCTTATTTTAGTAGAACGTCGCAAGGTTTTTGTTTTACGATTAATATTCCTGTCCGCAGTGTCCGGTTCATTCAAGATTCAAAAATAGATTCGATCAATTTGACAAAAAGCACGTTAACTCTTGCTGGTACAATTACCACAAAGGCTAACCAAATCAATCGAATCGATACTATTCTGGTTGGTAGGAAATTTGGTCATCGTCAACTCATTCACTCCGATCATCAATTGACCGATTCAACGGATGTCACTCATCTTCACTATTATGATTACCAAATCAATTTAGATTTAGCTGAATGTGCCAACGAATTGCTTTTTAGCAATACCAATGATGAAGATTTTGATTTGTATTTTGAATTGTATCTAAATGGTTTTTTTGAGCCGACTGTTATTCGTGTTTCTAATCCTAGCGAAGCAAATGCCAAAAAAAATTACAACTACTTTTCTTATTCTTATGGAAAAAAGACCTTGTTATTAGCTCCTAACTTTACCGGTCAATCGAATAATTTCATTCTTTCGGTAACTAATTTTGAAAAAGAAACCTTTGAATACATGAAAGAACTACTTCCTTTCGCTCCCATCTTGCGTCCATTTTATAGCAAACGAGACATTTGGATCATTGGCGAAACGCCTATGGAAGCTAAAAATAATGGTTGGCTTTTTTACCGCTACCTGAGACAACAGTATCCAGAAAAAGAGATTTATTATGTCATTGACCGTTTGTCACCGGATTATGCTAAAGCTGCAGCTCTAGATGAAAATCACCTTTTGATTTATAAATCAAAAAAATACATCTGGACATTGTTGATGGCTCAATTATTGATTACAACAGAAGAACCTTATGCTATTATGCCAACACGCAATCCCTTGTGGTTAGATGAGTTAGCTGCTAAAAAAATTCTTCTACCAAAAAATGTACTAGGTTTGCAAAATGTCCAAACAACATTGTCTTACCATTCTAAGCAATTCAAAGCTGATTTATTTTTTGTTAGTTCTAAAACCGAAAAGCGCTATGCAATAGAAACACTTAAATTTCCAGAAACCAAACTTTCTATTACAGGATTACCCCGTTTTGACGAACTTTTAAAAGATGAAACCAATACAGCTACAAAGCAACAAGTACTCATTTTTCCAATGAATCACGATTCAGGTCTATACTATCAATCTGATGTTATTGAACACATGGCTCAAGCTTTTATCTCGCTAGTGCAAAACCCTATCTTTCTAGATTTTGTTCAGCACTACCAGCTTGAAGTGATAATAGCTCTTCCTTCTTCCATGCTTCATTATGTAGCAGCATTCTCTGATACAAATTGTACACTAGTCCTTCAAAGTCAAGAAGACGTTCAACAATTAATTAAAGACAGTAAACTTTTGATAACAGATGCAGACCCAATTGCTTTTGATTTTAGTTTTCTTTTCAAACCTGTTCTATTCTATCAGCCAGATATTAAAACACTCGCTTCTGAAGAACCGTTTAATTCTAACTATACGTATTTAAATGAATTACCTGGTGAAATTACAACTTCTGAAGAAAGTCTCCTCCACTTGTTAGAACAAATAGGAATCAATCAATTTCACGTTACACGTAAGAATCAACAAAAAGCAGATGCTTTGCTTTACTATCATGATTCACAAGCGAATCAACGAATTTATGAAGCTATTTCAACTCTTCTTTACGGAAATAAAAATGCTCCTTCTGAATGAAGCTCTATACTTTTTTAGTTTTAATAGATAAATTTAGTGATGCCCAAGTATATCCTGTTTGTAAGCAGCTGAAGCCCCCACACTATTTGATGAAGAGCCCTAAATAATAGAATAATAGGTATTCAATTTCACTAGCCTACCACCACCAAATTAAAGGAAAAAGCCACATTTTTTTATAAAATGTGGCTTTTTCCTTTAATTCTTTCTTCAGCAAGTGCTATACTTAAAAATGAAAACTGTTACATCATACTGAGGAGGCTTTACAATGAAAGAAATCATTTATTTAGGAACGTATACTAAAGGAAATAGTGAAGGAATTTATGAGATTATATTAAACACTGAAACGAAACGTTTAGAAGAAGCTAAACTAGTTGCGAAAATTGGCAACCCTACTTATTTAGCATTATCTAGTGAAAAAGACATTCTTTATGCTGTCAGCAAAACAGAAAAAGGTGGTGGAATTGCTGCTTTCAAGAAAAATTCAGACACAACATTTGAAAAAATAAGTGAATTAATTGAAGAAAATGCTGCACCACCTTGTTATGTTGCCTATGATGCAGATCGTTCGCTTGTCTACACAACAAGTTACCATGATGGTTTTGTATCTGTTTATAAAACAGATAGTAAAGGCAGCTTAACGTTAACAGATGTTAAACAACATGACGGTTCAAGTGTTCATGAGAATCAAGAAAAAGCTCACGCTCACTACATGAATCTTACACCCGATCGTAATTACGTGGTTGCTTGTGATTTAGGAACAGATAAAGTTTACACGTATAAAGTATCAGAAGATGGCAAGCTAGATTTAGCGGCTACGTATACAGCTGATCCAGGAACTGGTCCTCGTCATTTAGTTTTCCATCCAAATGGTAAGTTTGCTTATCTTGTTGGAGAATTAACTAGTGAGATCGTTGTATTAGCTTACAATGCTGCTGAAGGTTCATTTAAAACAGTTCAAACTGTTTCTTCTATTCCAGACACGCATACAACTTTCAATAGTGGATCAGCAGTACGTGTTACTGAAGATGGTCGCTTTTTATACTCTTCAAATCGTGGTCACAACTCAATTGCGGTTTACGCTATAAATGCATACGGCGATTCGATTGAACGGATTCAATTGATTGCTTCTGAGGGAGATACCCCTCGTGACTTTGCATTAGATCCTACTGAACAATTTTTAGTAGTTGGTCATCAATCTTCAGATAAGCTTACTTTATTTGAACGGAATGCAGAAACTGGTCTCTTGTCTCTGCTTCAAAAAGATGTTTATGCTCCAGAATGTGTTTGCGTTACTTTTGAATAAAACGATTTAACTAGACTAAACAGAACTTGTTACTAGGTTCTGTTTAGTCTAGTTATTTATTTCGATATAACTTATCTCTAATTAAACTTATTTATTGTAAGCTAATTAATGATGTGCTATAGTTGATTTATCGTTTCATGTCCATTCAAAATTTATCGCTTGAAAGGTGCCTACCTCAAATGATCAAAGGTCTCCATCATATCTCTGCGTTCACTAAGTCCGCTAGAGAAAACCACTTTTTCTATACCACTATTCTTGGTTTACGTTTTGTTAAAAATTCCGTCAATCAAGAAAATACATCCATTCGACATTTGTTTTATGGCGACTATCAAGGAAACCCCGGAACTTTGCTGACTTTTTTTGAATTAAAGACTGTCGGCAGTGCGTATAATGAGAACTCATATTTTTCAACAGTTACGTTGAAAATTCCTAAAGGCAGTTTAACTTATTGGGAATCTCGTTTAGCCCGCTTTTCGATTCAGACTACAGTGGACCGAGACAAACAGTCCTTAACGTTTAAAGATCTAGATCAATTTCCCCTTTCATTGATAGAAGTTGATGAAGTCATTTCTCTAGAAAATGCAACGAAACATTCTGATATTGCACCGGACAACCAAATCATTAGTATTTTTGACGTCTTACTTAAAGTTGAGCGCCCAGATAAAACCGTCTCTTTTTTAACTAAGTTTTTAGGATTGCCCTTAACCAGTCAAAACAAGCAAGTTCAAGACACTCAACAAGGTGTTTTTACAACAGTTGCCGCTAGCTATAGTACTGTTTTATCACGCATGGGGAGAGGAACAATCGATCACATTGCTTATACTATTCATTCAGCTGAAGAGCTTGAACGTTTGTATCAAAAAGCGGTACAGCAGAATTTACCCATAGAACAATATGTTGAACGAGGTTATTTTAAGAGCTTATATCTAAAAGAACCAAATGGGTTGCGAATCGAAATAGCTACAGAGACACCTGGATTTACACTAGATGAATCGATTGAAGAATTAGGAAGTACACTTGCACTACCCCCATTTTCAGAAAATAAACGAGCAGCAATTGAAGCTCAATTGGGAAATTTTTAAAAGGAACAAATTAAAAGGAATTCACGAACTTGTGTCTCTTATTAAACTAAATTTTTAGGATGTGACTACTCATGTTTCACTATAAAGCAGAACAACTCGATAAAAAGCAACAATACAAACTTGTCAGTGGGAGTGTGATCCCTCGTCCAATTGCGTGGGTCACTTCTTTATCAAAAGATGGTTCTGTAGTAAATGCAGCTCCATTTAGTTTTTTCAGCGCTGCCTCAAATGAACTGCCTTTGCTGACGGTTGCTATCTTACGAAAAGATGGCGTAATCAAAGATACTGCTCGCAATATCCTAGATCAAAAAGAAGCTGTTGTTCATATTGTTGATCAATCTGTCGTTGAAGAAATGAACCGTACTTCTGCACCTTTGCCTCCTGATCAAAGTGAAATTGACCAAACACAGTTAACGTTAATCGATAGTCTTAGTGTAAAGGTTCCTTCTATCGCTGAAGCGAAGATTCGTTTTGAGGGTGTCTTGCATCAATACATTCCGGTTAAAAATGATAAAAATGAGGTTGTTACAGATTTCTTTTTTATTCGAGTAACGGATTTCTTTTTTGATGAAGCCGTTTTTGATCAAGAAAAAGAATATATTTTAACGGATAAATTAAATCCTGTCGCACGACTCGCAGGTAATCAATATGCTACATTAGATGAAGAATTCACTATTGTGCGTCCAAATTAAAACTAAAAGAGCCGCTCAAGAATTCTTGAGCGGCTCTTTTTTAACGATTAGGAACGGGCTTCATTCATTTATTATCTTATTGAACGATTTCGTTCATGTAGGTACACCATTACTGTAAGAGCTAAGATGAACACGTTAATACTAGTTGTAAGTAATTTAGCATCTAATGGAACAAAACCTACATTCGCTATTACTCCCAATAGCGCAATCACAATCATACCGCCTAACATTCCTATTAAACTCATTAAACTTTGCTTAACAAGTTGTGTTTCATCCTGCCAGTCATAATAAGCCATCCTGTTTCCAATGAAAATACCAGCTACTGCTGTAAACAATGAAAAGCACAGCGGTGTGACTAGTATCAACAGCATCTCACTAAAGTTAGCTTTCAAAGAGATACTAAACAAGACTGAACAGATGATTGATGTCGGAATAGTGAACGTTAAGTTAGTTAATAAATAACTATCATATAATTTCTTTGGAGTAATGGGCAATGATTTAACTATCCAGATATTTTCACCTTCTAATGCCAGTGAGATAGTAGCGGTATTTGTCATAGAAACCATAGCTGCAATGACGTAACCAGCGCTATTTTTTGCCAGTGGCAAATAATCAATCAAATCCATGCTCTGAAGCATTTGCTCTGGTCCAATAATCAATGTACTTACAGCTAATAAAATAGCTAGTACACATCCAATCAATAAATTTGTAGCAGCTACCGTTGATTTTAGAATACGCATGAGTGTTTTTTTATACAAGGCTACGGTTACCCCACTTTGTTGCAACACGGTAACTTTATAATTTCTCTTGCTCATATGTGAAGTCAAGGCTGTATTTATCTGTTTGTATTTAAGAGCTAACAACTGTAAAAAAACGAGATAAACCCCAATAGAAATGGCAGCAAACAACAGAAAAGAAAGAATTTTCCCATCTACGATTGCTTCTTTAAAAAATTTCGTTGGTGGGTAGAATTGGTTCAATCTCTCTGAAATAAAAGGAGCTAAAGAAGAAAAAGCAGCCTCATTTAAAGTGCCCGTTTGAGAATCAAAGAGCTCTCCAAATCCGAAATCAGCTGTTGGTGCTGTCATTAATAAGAGCAGAACTGCAGCAACTAATCCAATAGAAAGGATGGTAGCTAGTGCGCTTGTGTATCTAAATTTGGCTGAAATCGCTGCAACAACTGCTCCAAAAATAGCCGCTAGTGCAGTAGGAATTAAGCTGACTAAAAAGATACTGGCAATCCACATCAAATAGACGCTAAAATGAGGTTGTTCAACTCCAAGATAAATTATTCCCATTGGCAACATTACTAAAATTGAAATAAAGGTATTCCAAATATACATATTTAAAAAACGGCTGTTAATAACCGTTTTTACCGTCAATGGCAAAGACATAATTAAATCATAATCACTAAAACCAAAAAATTCTCCATTTGATTTAAATAGTGAAAAGGATAAAGTAACTAAGCTACTGATAAATAGAGCCATACTAGGAACTAAAGTTGTCAGACCTAAGTAAACATAACCATACGCTATCCCCCCGCAATAAACAGCGAGTGCCACTAAAACTAGACAAACAGCCACTGTCACTGCAATTTTACTATTTCTTTTGCGTTTATCCTTTTCATAACGAAAAACATTTAAGCCAAGTTGCTCTATTAATCTATTTTTCGTAAGGCGCCAACATTTATTTTTTCCTTTTGTTTTTGCATCTATAGTATTCATACCTTACAGTACGCTCCTCTTTTTGGCTTAATTTTGATCTAAAATATCTATAAAAATCTCTTCTAACGAACTTCCCTCTTTCTCCTTCAACATATCTGCCATTGTTCCTGAAAAAACAAGTTTCCCATGATTGATCATCGCTACTTTATTGCAAATTTTTTCTGCAGTGTCCAATACATGTGTCGAGAAGAATACGGAGCTTCCATTTGCACAAAGTTCATGCATGATTTTCTTTAGTGTAACGGCAGCTTTAGGATCTAATCCCACAAAAGGCTCATCTAATACAAGGAGCTTAGGATCATGGATGACAGCAGAAATAATCGCAAGTTTTTGTTTCATACCATGTGAATAAGAAGAAATTAAATCTCCTAAGTTCTCAGTAATTTCAAATAAATCTGCATATTTTTTTACTTTTGCCTCACGTACTGTAGTCGGAACATTAAAGATATCTGCTATAAAGCTGAGATATTGGATACCCGTCATATGTTCATAAAGATCCGGATTGTCTGGTATATAAGCAATAACTTGCTTGCATAAGAGTGGCTCTGTTCTCATTGAATGACCATCAATGAGAATGTCTCCTTCTTCATAATCAAGGATACCTACAATTGATTTGATCGTCGTACTTTTTCCTGCTCCATTGTGACCAATAAAACCAAAAATATCTCCTTCATCCACGTTAAGACTAATATTGTCTACTGCTTTTACGCCACCTTTATAGGTCTTGCTAAAATGATTGATCTTCAACATTTTCTTATGTCCTCTCTTTTACGAATCTTGTCTCTCACTAATTTTAGTCAGCCATCTTAGTTATATTTTTGAGTAAGTCTACCGTATCTTAACGTTGCCAATTTCCTTTAACTAATCATAGTCTTTTTCGGATTACTTTACAGCTGTTTTTTTACAAATTCATTTATTCTGCTAAATAAATACACCTCAAAAACTAGAATTCACTCTAGCCTTCAAGGTGTATTTCTTATTCATTTCATTTTTCTAGCGTATTTAGGACTAAATCCTTTTTAAGATTTAGCTGTAAGTGACCCAATTTCTGCTGATGCTGAAGATTGTCCTTTACCACTTAAAGAGAAATCTGCGACTTTATCCATATTCGTAAACACAACAACCATTGCGTTATCTTTTCCAGCAGCTTCAAGTGCAACTAAGTCCACAGTTGAAACAAGTGTTTCAGGTGTTACTTGGTCTCCTTCAACAACAGCAGTAGTGAAAGGTCCCCCATTTAATTCAACAGTATCTAGTCCCATATGCAATAGAACTTCTACGCCATTTGGAAGTTCTATTCCTACAGCATGTTTAGTAGGGAAAACGCTGACTACTTTTCCCGTTACTGGAGAATAAATTTTTCCATCTGTTGGAATAACTGCGTATCCGTCTCCCATCATTTTTTGTGAAAAAACTGGATCTGCTACTTCTTCAATTGAAATAACGGTTCCATTTGCAGGTGAAAATAATTTCACCTCAGCACTTCCTTCATCTTTGTTTCCTTTTTTCAAAAAATCGAACATTCCCATTTCTATTCCTACTTTCTATAATTTATAGTCTACTTCTTAGTCATTTAACCATAAGAAGTTTGCACTTAATAATACCATAAACGACCCCTTAATGAGAACAGAAAAGCCTGGTTAATTTTTCATTTTCTGTATTTTTATTCATTTTATTAGTCAAAATTTAAATATACTGTCTTAATTTCTACATCTTCACTGTTAGATCCTACCATTAAATCAAATTCACCTGACTCAACAGACACCGTTAAATCTTGGTGGATGTACTTAAAGTCTTCTTTTTTTAAGCTAAAGGCAACATCCATTGACTCACCTGGTTCTAAAAATATCTTTTTGAACCGTTTCAATTCTTTGATTGGGCGAACTATTTTTCCTACTTTATCTCTACTGTACAACTGAACAACTTCAGCTCCAGCTAATTCTCCACTATTTTTTATTGTTAGGGCTAATTTGACTTCATCATCTTGGCTTTTTGCAGATTTAGTTACGCTAATTTGCATGGGACTATAGTCAAAACGCGTATAACTTAGTCCATAACCAAATGGGAAAAGGGGACTGTTATCGACATCTAAATACCTTGATAAATACTTATCTTCTTGGTTAAATGCTGTTAAAGGGCGTCCTGTATTGTCTTGATTGTAGTATAGTGGAACTTGACCAACGGCTTTTGGAAAAGACATGGTTAATTTGCCACTTGGATTTTTTTTGCCATAAAGTACATTAGCCACAGCAGAACCTGCTTCTGTACCTGGGAACCAAGTTTCAATAATGCTAGCTACCTCATCAACACTATCTGTTAGATCTAATGGCCTGCCATTAACTAGAGTTAAAATGATTGGCTTATTTAATGTCCGTAAATTTTTGATCAATTGAATCTGTTCTGAAGGCAATTTAATGTTGCTTCTGCTGGCTCCTTCTCCACTCATATAAGAAGACTCACCAAATGCAGCTATAATAACATCCACATCATTCAAGTCTGTTAACCAGTCTTTTGGCGTTTCTTTAATTGAACAATCAATTGTTTTCAATACGATGGCTTCTTTTGAAATGTGCTGTAAAAGACCTTCATAGAGCGAAACACTTTCACTTTGCTGACCTTTCCAAGACCAAGCGCCTAATACGTCTTTTGCTTGTCCTTCAGGCACAATCAAAGCTACTTTCTGATGGATATTCAACGGCAATGTCTGGTCTTTATTTTTTAATAGTACGATTGACTCTTCAGCGATTCCCCTCGCTTTTGCTCGGTGTTCCTGACTAAACACCGTTGTTTTTTCCGCTGCACTATTCGCCCCACGATAGGGACTTTCAAATAACCCCAGATCGTTTTTTAATGTCAGAATTCGCCATACTGCTTCGTTAATTAATTCTTCGCCAATTTCGCCTTCATCAATCAATTCATTCAAATGATTCAAATAAGCACCTGTCATCATCTCGATATCTACACCTGCTGTTATGGCTAACCCACCAGCTTCTTTTAAATTTTCAGCGATACCATGGGGAATCATTTCTCCAACGGATGCCCAATCAGAAATGAGAACTCCTTCAAATCCAAGCTCTTTTCGAAGAACGTCACGCATCAATGGTTTATTTGCTGTTGCCGGAACACCATCAAGAGAATTAAAAGACGTCATAACCAATTTGCTACCTTCCTCAATTCCTGCTTGATAAGCCGGCAGATACATTTCTTTTAAGGTCCGTTTTGACAATTCAACCGTGTTGTACTCTCGTCCTGCTATGGGTGCGCCATACCCAGCAAAGTGTTTGATACAAGCTGCTACTCTTAATTTGTCCATTGCCAAATCTTTCCCTTGATATCCCCTAACAAAGGCACGCGCGTATAGTTGATTTAAATAAGGATCTTCTCCTGTAGATTCCATGACTCTTCCCCAACGAGCATCACGGACTAAATCGACCATAGGCGAAAAGGTGACATGTAAACCCGAAACAGCTGCTTCTTTAGCAGCTATAGTTGCACTTTCTTCAATCAAATCAGGATCCCATGTACTAGCCATACCTAAAGGGACTGGAAAAATCGTACGGTAGCCATGAATCACGTCTGCCATAAATAATAGCGGTATGCCTAAACGACTTTTTGCTAAATGTTCTTTTTGGATGGTTATTAACGTGTCTGCACCAGAAACACCAAGCACGGATCCAATAGTAGCCATCTTTTCAGGAGTCATATTCATTTCATGCATCGGTCCCGTATTTTCACTATCCTCTTTTTTATAGAATTCTCCTGCTAATTGAACCATTTGACCAATTTTTTCGTCTCTTGTCATCTTGCTGAGCAGTTGTTTAAGTTGAATTGAGTCCATAAAATCCTCCTTATCCCATTTTCCCGCTGCATCTAGTGAAAAGTGTTTAGTTTGCTTATCCAAACCAACTTATTTATAAAACCGCTTACTTAAACTAACTGTAGCACCATTCTTTTTGTTTCTCAAATGATACCATTGAAAAAATGTGCTATAGTTGAGCAGTATGATAGAGAAAGGATGAAAAAACAGATGAAAAAAATTAGTAAAGGATTATTCTTATCCATCGCTATTGCTATTATTGCAACGCTTTTGGGGAATTTTTTCCCAATTATTGGTAGTGCTGTATTTGCAATTATTTTAGGTTTGTTATTAAACAACACCTTAACTATTCCTGCTGATTTCCAGCCAGGTATTAAGTTTTCTTCAAAAAAAATCTTACAAGCATCCATCGTATTGTTGGGTTTTAGCTTATCCATTCAAGACATTAAGTCAACTGGTCTTTCTTCACTAAGTGTTACACTTATTACGATTGCTGTTGCTTTTATGAGTGCTTTTTTGATTGGAAAATGGTTAAAGATTCCCACAAATACCACAACTTTAATCGGTGTAGGAACAGCTATTTGTGGAGGATCAGCAATTGCAGCTGTATCGCCAATCATTGAAGCCGATGATGATGAAATTGCTTTATCTATTTCGACGATTTTTTTATTTAATATTGTAGCTGTTTTTCTTTTCCCATTTCTAGGCCACCTACTGAATTTATCAGATGCTGGGTTTGGCTTGTGGGCTGGAACAGCCATCAATGATACTTCTTCAGTTGTCGCTGCGGGTTACAGTTACAGCGAGGCTGCTGGTGATTATGCGACTATCGTAAAATTAACCAGAGCGACTTTAATCATTCCAATATCATTGATCATAGCTGGAATTCAAGTGTATAAGAAAAAACGTTTAGCTGAAAAAGTTTCTTTAAAACAAATTTTCCCCTGGTTCATTTTGTGGTTCTTAGTAGCTTCTTTAATCAGCAGTACGGGTGTCCTGCCTGAAGCCTTTATAGCAACTGCCAAATGGCTTTCACGTTTTATGATTGCAATGGCCTTAGGTTCAATTGGGTTGTCTTCTAACTTAAAAGCCTTATTAAAGACAGGGAAAAAACCAGTTCTGCTTGGTTTAGCTACATGGTTCTTTGTTGCTCTCAGCAGTTTACTTATTCAGTTTATTCAAGGGCAGCTTTAATTCAACCTACCAAAACTAATACGCCTTTTCCATAGTATAACGGCTCTAAAAATAGTTAATCTTTTCTAAATAGGGTAGGATAACTAGTAAGATTTAGGTATACTTAATTCTGTGCGTTTTAAATCCACGTTTTTTATTTGAAAGGAGAACAACATGATTTTTATTGAATTGTTAAAAGCTGTATTTTTAGGGGTAGTCGAAGGAATCACCGAATGGTTACCTATTAGTAGTACCGGTCACATGATTTTGGTAGAAGAATTTATTCAATTAGATGCTTCTGCAGCGTTTAAAGAAATGTTTTTTGTCGTAATCCAGCTGGGAGCTATATTAGCGGTTGTCTTACTTTATTTTAATAAGTTAAACCCATTCTCGCCAAAGAAATCTACTCAAGAAAAAAAAGACACTATGTCTATCTGGTACAAAGTAGTTGTCGGGGTTTTACCTGCAGCAGTATTAGGTTTCTTATTTGATGATTGGTTAAATGATCATTTATACAATTACTGGACAGTTGCTATTATGTTGATTGTTTATGGGATTTTATTTATTATCATTGAAAACCGCAATAAAGGAAAAGAAAGTTCAATCAATTCTTTTCAGGATTTGACCTATAAAACGGCCTTTTTAATTGGTATGTTCCAAGTTCTTTCACTGATTCCTGGTACATCTCGTTCTGGCGCAACAATTTTAGGAGCTATTTTAATCGGAACTTCTCGTTTTGTTGCTACAGAGTATTCTTTCTTCCTATCCATTCCAATTATGTTTGGAGCAAGTTTCCTTAAACTATTTAAGTTTGGTTTTGCCTTTACGGGAATGGAAGTAGCTATTCTTTTAACCGGTATGATAGTAGCATTCGTTGTTTCGGTTATCGCAATCAAATTCTTAATGGGTTACATTAAGAATAATGACTTCAAAGCTTTTGGATGGTACCGAATCATTTTAGGTATTCTTGTGATTGGTTATTTCATTTTCTTTGGTTAAAATTGTTCTTCATCAAACAGTGTGTATACCTCAAAAGAATTTCTAGTTTAATAGACCGATTTGCTTATATAGAACCATTAAAATCAACAAAAAAGATTAGGACAAATTGTCCTAATCTTTTTTGTTGGACTCTATACTTTTTAGTGTGGATAGATGAATTTAGTTCATGCTTAACACTTCTGGAGGAATAGGATTGCTTGTAGCCCTGTAAAGTATTCAATGCGAATTACATCGCTTAATCGCTAAAGCGTTAAAGCGATGTTTGAGGCTTGAAAGATCTTAAGACTTTAGGCTTAAGACGGTACCAGGGCTCTTACAAGCAAATCCGTCTATTCCGAAAGAATTTTTAGAAGCATCCTCACTATTTGACGAAGAGCCTTTTGTTGTATTTTTTTATTTTACAAAGAATGCTTCATATAAGGCTTTTATTGCCAGATCTTCGTGTTTTGCTTGAATACCAAACATAACACTCACTTCAGAAGCACCTTGGTTGATCATATCAATATTGATGTTATTTTCAGAAAAAGCTGTCGCTGCTTTAGACATTGTATACATCTTATCACGCATACCTTCGCCTACGATCATAATTAATGCAATGTTGTGTTCGATTTTCACACTATCTGCATCCAAATCTTCTTTAAGTTGAACCAACAGTGATTGTTCTTTTTCTGCAGTCATTTGATCCGTATGCAAGATAATGGTTAAATTATCGATTCCTGAAGGCATATGTTCATAACTGATGCCTCTTGATTCCAATATTTCTAGTACTTTACGTCCAAAACCAATTTCACGGTTCATCAAATATTTATCAATATAAATACTGCTAAAACCGCTAGAACTAGCAATTCCAATCACGCCTTGCTCAGTCATTTGTCTTTCTTTCATAATACGCGTTCCCGGAGCAGATGGGTTATTTGTATTTTTAATTTGAACTGGAATCCCTAATTTGAACGCGGGTTGCAAAGCTTCATCATGTAAAACAGAAAAACCACCATACGAAAGTTCGCGCATTTCACGGTAAGTTAGTTCCTTAATACCAATAGGACTTTCAACTACATGAGGATTAGCAGCAAATATGGCATCTACATCTGTAAAGTTTTCATATAGCTCCGCTTGGATTCCATTTGCCAAAATCGAACCCGTAATATCTGAACCGCCTCTTGAGAAAGTACACACTTTTCCATCTTGTGTGTATCCGAAAAACCCTGGAAAGACAATGACTTCTTCACTCGCACGCACTTTGTATAACCTGTCATAACTCTCAGGTAAAACTTGTGCATTTCCTGGTTCATTCGTTACGATTAATCCAGCTTCTTGAGGATCCATATAACGAGCTGGAATGCCTTCTTGATTAAAAAAAGCTGCAACTAACTTGGCATTATTATTTTCGCCACTTGCTTTAAATGCATCTAAATAATAATCGGGTTCATTTTTATTGCCCTTAACCAAATCTTCTAAATTGTTTTTGATTTCATCAATGATTTTCGTTCCCAAACCTAATTCTTCTGCAATATCTTGATAACGCGCAATAATCTTACCCAATACTGCGCTAAAATCATGCCCTACAAGAGCTTTCATACCAAATCCAATCAATAAGTCGGTTACCTTTTCATCTTCTGTTGAACGCTTACCAGGAGCTGATACGACAACAATTTTTCTTGCAGCATCCGCTTTTACAATTTGTACTACTTTTTTCAACTGACTTCCTGAAGCTAATGAGCTTCCACCAAATTTAATCACGTTCATCAAAGTAACATCCTTTATTATTTTTTATTTACTTTCATTCATCACTGGACAAGTGAAAGAAGTATATTCCTACATTTTGGACTGTTTTTCGTTGAGAATCAAGTCTTTCTATCTATTTAATCAAAAAAGCAGAAATATTATTTCATTTTGTCTTTTTATCATTTAGTAATCTATTTAACATCAATTTGACATCAAAATAATACTTTAGTCCCTATTTAATTCCCAAAAATAAGCATATAATAAAGTAGTTGACATTCAACGTTTTATTTTATAGATGCACTTATTTTATTACTTATTATGGGAGAAAAAAATTATGAAAATGAATAAATACATCAATCTTTTCTTAGGTTTTTCTGTTGTTGCAGGATTGCTGGGAAATTCTGTTTCAAAGAAAAAGAACGGCTTATCTAAATCAATCTCTATGAAAGATCCTCTTGCTCCTTTCATCGGGACTTGGAGTAATCAAGAACTAGACGAAAAACAGCGTCTTTTAAAAATAACAAAAGAAGGAAATTTTGTTATCAATGACCAACCTATTTTAGGTAGCATTACTTCTATCTCCTCACAACAACTTGTCTTCACGGATCATTTTGGGTATGAATTGATTGCTAAGCGTCAAGCAAATGATACATTATCTTTTTATGACGATGCCGATGAGAAAAATTATTTATTTGTTTTAACAGAGTAAAATCTATCCATGATACTAACCTCATGGATAGGTTTTACTTTTTTCGTTTTCTTGAACTGCACTAGTGAAAAAAAGTTCTGCAGACGTTATGGTATAATAAATAATCAACTTATTTTCTACTGCTCAGAAAGGAGTAATGCTCTTGTTTCAATACCTTTTAATCGGACTAATTGTCTTTTACGTAATGGGAAATTTATTAGCCTTACGTCATTTTGGCGCTTATGATTTTGAAAGTCAATTCGTTCGTATCTTCCTTGTAAATGATCGAAGAATCATAAAAAATATCAAAGCTAAACCGACCATTCCTTTAATAAAAAAATTAAAACAAATTTTTAGTTTGCAATTAATCGCTAAAATCGTGATTTATTCGCTATTTGTTCATTTTTATCTTAATAATAATACCGCTGTGAGTATTTCTGTTTTAGCTGTGTTATTTGTTTGCAATATTCTTTTTGATTTACAAACGAACAAAATTGTTAATAAAGCAACTAAAGCCTGAACAGAAGCGTCTAAGATAAAAAGAGCTCTAAACGAAGAGTGATACTTCTCGTTCAGAGCTCTTTCTATTTAGTCTTGTTTATAAATAAGGCACTTTTTAGTGAGATTCAATATAAGCATCTTTGTAGCTGTATTTAGCTCCAACTTGGTAGTTATAGATATCTTTAACATATTCTTTTTGCAATGTTGCTGCTGCTCTTTGGAAAAGAGGAGCTACGCCAGCTTCATCTAATAAGATTTTTTCTGCATCAAGCAAGTTTGTCCAACGTGCATCAACATCTGTTGCATTTTCACCTTTAGATAAGGCAACTAATTTATCAAATTCTGCATTGCTGTAGCTTGAACGGTTATATGGACTTTCTGATGTCATTAAATCAATAAAGTTAACTGGATCAGCAAAGTCTGCTCCCCATCCACCTAAAGCTAAATCATAATCTTGTTTTGTTTGTAATTCTAAACGAGCTTTGAATGGAACATTTTTCAGTGTGATTTCTACACCAGGTAAGTTTGTTTCAATTTGGTCTTTCATGTAAGCACCGATTTTTTTGTTTGATTCATCATCATCACCAAGTAATTCTAATGTTACCGTATCTGTACCTAGTTCAGATTTGGCGGCTTCCCAGTATTTATTAGCTGCATCTTTATCAAACGTTAGATAGTCGCCAGACTCTGCACGGAAATCTTCTCCAGTCGTTGGATTTGCTGCTAATTCAGCAGGCACAAGTCCTCCTACTTTTTGAGAACCATTAGCTAAGATTTCATTAACCAATAAATCATGGTCATAAGAAGTTGCAATAGCTTTACGTAAGTTTTCATTTGCTAAGAGTGTTTCTTTGCCATCTCGTTCTTGATTCAATTGAAGATAAGACGTTCTTGCTTCTGTTTCAACTGTGTAGTCTGCATTATCTTGGTATTGTTTAGCAAATTCACCTGTTAAATTAACACGATCAATTTGACCAGAATCATATAAATTTAACGCTGTTGACGTTTCTTTAATAACCTCAACATTAATCTCTTCTAAAGCAACATTTTCAGCATCCCAATAATCTTCATTCTTTTCGTATGTCCAGTTTAGATTCGTTCCATCCCATTTAGTGAATGTGAACGGTCCATTAAAGACCATTGTTTCTGCTGAAGTTCCATAATTATCACCTTGTTCTTCTACAAATGCTTGATTTTGAGGGAAGAATGTAGGGAATGCCATTAATGAAATGAAATAAGGTACTGGCGTTTCCATTGTCACTTTCAATTCATAATCGCCTACTGCTTCTACGCCTAATGTTTCAGGATCAGCCTCACCTGAAATGATACTTGATGCATTTTTAATTCCTTCAAATAAGTAAGAATAAGAAGCAGCTGTTTCAGGATTAACAACACGTTTCCAAGCGTAAACAAAATCTTTAGCTGTTACAGGGTCACCATTTGACCAAGTTGTGTCTTCACGCAATTTAAAAGTATATTCTAAGCCGTCTTCGCTAACTGTTGCTTCATCTTCAGCTAAAGCAGGAATGGGTTGGCTGTCTTTATCAAGACGATACAAGCCTTCATTGATGTTATTAAAAACAGTAAAACTTACTGTATCTGTAGCTAGTGCTGTATCCCCAGTCGGTAATTCAGCAATTTCAACTAAATTTAATACTTGCTCTTCTGCTAAATTACCTTCACTTGAGCTTGAACTGCCTTTTTCGCTTTCTGCGTCATTTCCACAAGCTACTAATAAACCAGCTGTTAACACTAATGCACCTGATTGCCACCACTTTTTCTTTTCCATAGTTAAATCCCCCTGTTTTCTTATCCATTTTTAATCTCTCTCTAATAAAATTAGAACTTGATAATAAATATACACATTCTTGTTCTTATTTGCAAGCTTTTTTACAAAGCTTTTTTTCAAAAAGATTAACTTTTATTGACAACTGAATACTTTTACCTTTATGCTTATCATTAGTAAGCAACTATTAGGAGTGATACAGGATGAAAATAGAAGTATGGTCAGATTTTGTTTGCCCTTTTTGTTACATTGGAAAACGTCATTTAGAAGCAGCTATAAAAGAGCGCACCGATGTAGAAATTGAATTTCATAGTTATGAACTAGATCCCACAGCACCTGAAAAAGTTGAAGGAAATATGGAAGATTATTTCGCTGATCACAAAGGAATGAGTGTTGAACAAGCTCATTCTATGATTCAACAAGTTACTCAAATGGCTAATAACGTCGATCTAGATTACCATTACGAAACGATTCAGCATGGAAATACTCTGAAACCACATCGTTTGTTTCAATATGCTAAAGAACATGGTAAAGGAAATGAATTTATGGAACTAGCAAAAAAAGCTTATTTCATTGAAGGGAAATGGTTAAATGATGATGACTTTTTAGTTCATTTAGCCACTTCGATTGGATTAGATGAAACAAAAGTTAAAGACGTTTTATCTTCAGAAGCTTATTTAGATGCCGTACGTTTGGACCAAGCCAAAGCAGCTGAAATTGGTGTTCAAGGTGTTCCTTTCTTTGTTATTGATGAACAATATGGCATCAGTGGAGCACAACCTATTGAAGTATTTGAACAAGTATTAGCAGAAATAGACGCAAAAAAATAATTGAATGACTGATATAAATATTTTAATTTGATGCGTTTCACGAATAGTGTTCTACTGTTTGGAATGTAATTATTAATTAAACAACCAAAAAACCCTCAGAAATTAGCGCCTAATTTCT
Organism: Carnobacterium sp. AT7; assembly: GCF_000171855.1. Classification (NCBI taxonomy): domain Bacteria; kingdom Bacillati; phylum Bacillota; class Bacilli; order Lactobacillales; family Carnobacteriaceae; genus Carnobacterium; species Carnobacterium sp. AT7. The sequence goes on from NZ_ABHH01000001.1 coordinate 136,700, forward strand.
GAGGGTTTTTATTTTTTTCAACTAGTAATTAGATTAATGCAATAGCGATCATTGTAAGCAAGAATAAAAATGATACAACGTGCATAGCTTTTTTCACTTTAAATAAATCACCTTGTGCTAATTTGAAAATTGGATAAGCTACGAAACCAAATGCTAATCCATCAGCAATACTTGACGTTAAAGGAATCATAACCACAATCAAAAATGCCGGGAACCATTCACTAAAATCATCAAATGGCATATACCTCAAATTCCCCATCATGATGGCACCTGTAATAACAATTACGGGTGACAATGCTGCGTTTGGAATATAAGACAACAGCGGAGTAAAGACTAATGAAAGTAAAAACAATCCTCCAGCAAAAATAGCTGTTAAACCTGTTTTCCCTCCAGCTTTAATTCCTGAAGCACTTTCTGCTGCTGGAATAGTTGGACTTGTTCCGAGTAAGCCAGATACAAGAGTCATGACTCCGCTGACTTTGAATGCACTGGTATAACGCGTTTTATCTTCTAACATTCCTTCAAATAACCCAATCGATTCAAAGATCAAGATCATTGTCATAGAGAAAATGGCTATTAAAGAAGGTAAAGTAAAGACAGCTGAGAAATCTAGCGCTCCTAAAAGTGCTGGGAACTCTGTGATGTTTCCCAATGAGAATGAAGAAACACCTGCTTTATGAATACCAGTCACTAGCGAAATAAGTGTGATCACAACAATTCCAATAAAGAAGTTTCCAGGTACATTTCTTAAGTACAATACGCCAGATAAAAAGATTCCAATAACGGCCAATAATACAATTGGATCCGATAGATCGCCTAAGACTGCAAATGAGTCTGCTCCTCCATCAACAAGAATACCGCCATTTTTTAATCCTAGTACAACTAAAAACAAGCCTATACCAGCTGTGATTCCGTGCTTTAATGAATCAGGAATAGCATCTGCTAACAGTTTACTAATTGAAGTATATCCGACAACAATAAACAATAATCCAGATACGACAATAACGGCTAATGCTTGCTGCCATGATAGCCCCATTGCTCCAACAATTGTATACGTAAAGAATGCATTGATTCCCATACCTGGTGTTAAGACCAGCGGAGCATTTCCCCATAATCCCATAACAATACTTCCAATAGCTGAAACGAGTATTGTACTAAAGACACTTAACTCGGCTGGAATACCTGCATCAGCTAGTATTAAAGGATTTACGATAATTATATAAGATAATGCAAAAAAGGACGTAAATCCTGCTAACATCTCTTGTTTGATACTTGTTTGTTTCTCTTTCAATTTAAAATAATTCATTATTTCTGCTCCTTTTCGATGTGTTTTTCAAACACAAGTAATCTGGAGACATGGGCTTGCAAGCTTTATAAAGCTTGCATAGCAAAAAAGAAAGTTTCTTTCTTTACACGCCCCAACATTTCATTATACCATCTGTAGAATCAAATGTCATGACTTATATTGTATTTTAATCAAGCCGTTAAAACACTCGTTTCAGCTCGTATGATTCACAAAAACGAACCTTCTATTAGTCAAGATGACTAATAGAAGGTTCGTTTTTATTTTTTAAATTGTAAGAATAGTCATTTCTTGATTCTGTTCTTTTTTTAACAGAACAATGCCATTGCCTTCTACTTGAATATGATTTATTTGATGCTTGTTTAAAAAAGAAACAATATCAAAATCATACTGTTCTAAAATAGCTGAAATTTCTAAGCGATTTTTTTTATTGGATGTGTTTAAAAGAACGACTACAAATTCTTCCATACTTATCCATCTGATGATCCCCACTAATTCATCTTGTGAAAAAACATAAAAATCGCCATCTTTCAGACTATTTCCATTCTTTCTTAAAGCAATCATTTTCTTTACAACGAATTGAATCTCTTTATTTTCTTTTCCCCATGGATACATTCTGCGATTATCTGGATCTGCTTTTCCTTCAAGACCTACTTCATCTCCATAATAAAGACTCGGAACTCCAGGTAAGACAAACAATAAGAGCAGTGCTTGTTTTAATTTTGCTACATTCTGGTTTAATGCCGTTAAAATTCGTTCAGTATCATGTGTTCCGATATTATTAAAATTACTTTTGAACGCTTCAGATGGATAATTTTCTTTTAAATTCATCCACTTTTCAGCAGCTTCTTGCGGCTTGATGGATTTTCTGAGCAATCCTAGAATAATCTCTCGAAAAGGATAATTCATCGCTCCATGCAACATACCTCCTTCAATATAATGTCGCCTTTTTTCATAAGCAATTTTATTCGAAGCATCTTCCCATACTTCTCCAATAAGTACAGTGTCTTGGATAGTTTCTTGTAATGCTGATCGTATCCCTTTCAGTACATCATCCGATAATTCATCCGCTACATCAAGGCGCCATCCACCTAAACCTAGCTTTGACCACTTGCGTATGACACTATTTTTTTCTTTATAAATGAAAGACTGGACCTCTGGATTTTCCGTATTTAACTTGGGTAAATCTTTCACACCCCACCAAGATTCATAATCTTCCGGAAAATTTTTAAAGGTGTACCAATCAGAATAGACGCTTTTCTTAGACTGATAGGCTCCTACCTCATTATACGTTCCAAATAAATTAAAATAGCGGCTGTCCGCACCAGAATGGTTAAATACGCCATCTAAAACAATATGCATACCCGCTTGTCTGGCTTCTTTAATGAGTTCTTTCATTATTTTTTCATCGCCAAACATGGGATCGATTTTCATGAAATCGCCTGTATCATATTTATGGTTGCTGCGCGCTTCAAATATCGGACTGAGATACAAAATGGTTATACCAAGTGTTTTTAAATAAGGCAATTTTTGGATAATACCCTTTAAATTCCCACCATAGAATTCCCAGCGAACAACTTCCCCTTTTTCGTTCTTAATGTACATTGGCAAATCATCTTGATTAGCATACAAAAAAGAATTTTTTTTGGGATTCATTACTTTTCCATCTTCATTGCCATTGTAAAAACGGTCAACAAAAATATGGTAAGCAACTCCCTCACGGTACCAATTAGGCGAAGCATCATCATAAAGATAGCTGGTTAATTGATACGGTTTAACTTGATTTTCAGCTTCATAGATGTGACCTGCTCCGCCTTTTGATTGTTGATTATTTCCGTAATAAAGTGTCTTTGTTTGCTTTTCTTTATGAAGTGTCAGTTTAAAAAAATAATAATACAATCCTTGTCCTTCTGTTAATGAAATCGTTACTTGGTAGTGAGAATCTCCTTTGGAATGCATTTCTATTTCAAACGTATCTCCAAAATCTTTTTGTACGATTAAGTACACTGATTCAACGACTGGCCATTCACACGTAATAGTAAAAGTTACTTTTTCATTAACCCGTACAGCCCCAAATGGTTTTTTGTGTTCTGTTAACCAAGAATTGTAATAAATTGTTTCCGTCATTTAATTTCCTCAGTTCTACTGTAGTTAACGTTTCTTAGTCGTTATATTGGCTGATTTCCTTTTAAAAAGGGTTTATTTTTTGTGGATAGTCCTTTAACATTCCATATTTCATCCGCATAACGCATAATCGTGAAGTCGGCTGAAAATGGCCCAGAACTTGCAATGTTGATTAATGCTTTCTGATTCCACAACTGTTTGTTTTGGTATAATTCATCTGCTCTTTCTTGCGCTGCAACAAAGCTTTCAAAATCTTGCAAGACATAATATTCATCATTGTATCGAATTAATGAGTCGTAAATCACTCTGCCCTCTTCTTCAATATCCGGAATGGTACCATTTATTAGACACTCCAATACACGATTTAAACGCGGGTTATTCTCTAAGACTTTTTTAGAAGAATAATACCCTTCTCGATTCATTTGATTCACTTCATCATTTGTCAAACCAAACAAGAATATATTATCTTCTCCTACTAGATCCTTGATTTCAATATTTGCACCGTCCAAAGTCGCCATAGTTAAAGCACCATTCAGCATCAATTTCATATTACTTGTTCCAGAGGCTTCTTTACCGGCTAATGAAATTTGTTCACTAATATCGGCAGCTGGGATAATCAATTCTGCCAATGAAACACCGTAATTTTCAACAAAAATGATTTTTATTTTATTTCCTACATCTGGATCATTATTTACCAATTGAGCTAACGCGTTGATAAATTTTATAATTTGTTTAGCATAGATGTAACTTGGTGCGGCTTTTGCTCCAAATATAAAGACTCTTGGTTGCAATTCCACTGTTGGATTTTCTTTGATTTTCAAATAACGATCCAAAATATGAAGGGCATTTAACAATTGACGTTTATAAGCATGTAATCTTTTGATTTGTACATCAAATAAAGCAGTAGGGTCAAGTTCAATGTCGTATTTTTCTTTTGCATAAGCTGCAAAGTGTTTTTTGTTAGCCAGTTTAATAGCTGCTAACTGCTTTAACGTTTCGTCATCTTTCGCGTAAGCTTTAAACTGTCTGAGTTCTGCTGGGCTGGTTTTCCATTCTTTGCCTATTTTCTCATCAATTAACTGTGTCAATTTTTCATTGGCTAAATGCAACCATCTTCGTTGTGTGATACCGTTTGTTTTGTTATTAAATTTAGATGGATACATTTCATAAAAATCTCGCAATGTTTGTTCTTTCAAAATATTTGTATGCAACTGTGCAACACCATTTACACTGTGGCTACCGATAATCGCTAGGTTCGCCATTTTGATATTGCCATCTGAAATAATGGTAGTTCGATAAGTCAATTCTTCCCCATATAAAGGTATTTTTTTATCAATATGGTGTTGATTGATGGCTTCAATGATTTGGTAGATGCGTGGAATCAATTCTTGGACCATTTGAACAGGCCATTTTTCCATAGCTTCTTGCATAACAGTATGGTTGGTGTAACTAATTGATTTCTTCGTAATATCCCAGGCTCTTTCCCAACTCAGACCTTCTTCGTCTAACAAAATACGCATCAATTCTGGAACACATAAAGCCGGATGTGTATCATTAACATGAATCGCTATTTTATTTGGAAAATCACTCCATGGCAGCTGTTGTTTTTTGAAAAAGCGAATGATGCTTTGAATCCCAGCAGATGTAAAGAAGTATTCTTGACGCAATCGAAGAAGCTGTCCTTCATAGTTGGAATCATCTGGATAAAGTACTTCTGTAATTTGATTCACGACTTCTCGTTCAGCACTTGTTTTGAAATTTATTTCTTCCTCAGGTGGTATTTCTGCCGACCATAACCGTAGTTTATTGACGACATCATTTTCATAACCAATCATTCCTGTGTCGTAAGGGACCGCTAAAATATTTTGAGTATTAGAATAAATCGGTCGTAGCTTATTCTCCCCATCCTCTTTCATATAGACTTCTCCACCAAAACGGATCATAACAGCTTTATTCTCTTTTCTAACTTCCCAAACATTTCCGTTACGTAACCAATTTTCAGGCAATTCTACTTGGTAACCATCAACAAATTTTTGTTGAAACAAGCCATAGCGGTAACGAATACCATTTCCATTGCCTGGGATGCCTAGAGAAGCGATAGAATCCATGAAACAAGAAGCTAATCTTCCTAGTCCACCATTGCCTAGAGCTGGATCTACTTCTGATTTTACAATAGCATCAAAATCTAATCCCATTTCTGCTATTCCATCGCGTACTGTATCTAAAATACCTAGATTCAATAGATTGCTTTTCAGCATACGTCCAGGCAAAAATTCCATCGAAAAGTAAAAAACTTGTTTGACTTTATCTTCAAGATACCGTTGACTTGTTTGATTCCAATTTTCAGAAGAATAGACTTTTACGAAGTTCCCTAATGCTGTGTATTGTTGAATAGATGAAGAATCCTTCACATTGGAAGCATACAATCCTTCGAATACTTGTTTAAATTGTTTTTTAAATGCAGTCGTTGTTAACGTCATAGTTTTCTCCCCGTATTCTTTTATAGTTGTTGTTCAACAAATGGTGTGGCTGTTTCAAAATCATTTTGAAAATTCCAACTAATAGATTCCATTTAATTTGCCACAAGCGTTCTTAAAAAAAGAAACTTCAACAGTTAAAATAAGAATAGTTGCCTATTTTTATACTCCTGTTGAAGTTCATCATTATGCCTTAAGTAGCGCTGTGTAAACGTCTATATATTCTTTAGTAGACTTTTCCCAACTAAAATCTTTTGCCATAGCTTGTTTTACCAATGATGACCACGCTTTTGGTTCATCATAATAAAGAGTCAATGCACGATCAATGGTCTCAACCATCACTTCTGAACGAAAATCATAAAAGCTAAATCCAGTTCCTTCACCAGTAACTGGGTTGAAAGGTTCTACCGTATCTTTTAATCCACCCGTTTCATGAACAATTGGCAAGGTGCCATATCGAAGCGAATTCAATTGTGATAATCCACATGGTTCAAATGCTGATGGCATAATAAATAAATCACTTCCCGCATAAATCAACTGGGCTAAGGATACATCAAAATCAATGATGACTTTAAATTTCTCTGGATATTTCCAAGTGAAATAACTAAAACTGTCTTCATATTCTTTTTCTCCTGTACCTAATATCAGAACTTGGATATTTCGTTGCATCAATTCATCTATTTTATCACGTAACAAGTCACAGCCTTTTTGAGTGGTCAATCTACTGACCATAGACATTAACGCAACCTTCTTATCTACTGGTAAACCGACACGTTCTTGCAATGCCAATTTATTGGCCGTTTTTCCAGCTAATTCTTTTGCAGAAAAATGAGCTGGAATCAAATCGTCCGTTTCAGGATTGAAGACATCATAATCGATTCCGTTTAAAATGCCGCTCAATTTATAATTATTGTGCCGTAATACACCATCTAAATTTTCTCCAAACTCAGGTGTCTGAATTTCTTGTGCATAAGTCGGACTTACTGTTGTGACCTGGTCCGCATAAAATATGCCACCTTTTAAGCAATTAATCTGGTCATAGTACTTCAAACCATGCTCATGAAACGTATTGTATCCAATACCATATAAATCAGATAACGCGAGTTGATCGTATACCCCTTGGAACTGGAGATTATGAATCGTTAAAATCGTTTTTATCGATTGATAGTTCTCAATCCAATGGTACTTATCTTTTAGTAAGACTGGAATAATAGCAGTATGCCAATCATTTACATGCAATACATCCGGAATAAAGGCTATTTTTTCCAGCATTTCACAGATTGCTTGCGCAAAAAAGGCAAACCGTTCACCATCATCATCAAAACCATAAATACTTGGACGATCAAAATAGTAAAGATTATCAACAAAGTAGTACACTACTTTGTCCTTTTCCAACTTTTTAATGCCGCAATATTGGCTTCTCCAGCCAACTTTCACTTCAAATTGAACGACATCTTCTAGCTGATATTTATATTTTTGAGGCATCGTACTGTACAAGGGCAATACCACTCGCACATCTATACCTTGTTTTTTTAATTCTTTTGGCAAAGCTCCGGCGACATCTCCTAATCCACCAGTCTTAAAGAAAGGAGCACATTCCGCCGCCGCAAATAGTACTTTCATCTTTTCAGCTCCCTTTTTCAACAGTCATTTTACTATCTTTTTCAATAACTAATGGGTTTTCTTTGGTTCCGGTTAATTTTACTCCTGGACCAATCTTTACACCCTTATCTAAAATGACGTAATTTAATTCTGCTCCTTCAGCAATTTTACAGCCTTGCATAATTAAAGAGTGTCTGACAATTGCTGTTTTTTCAAGGGTAACTTTACGGAAAATAAGTGAATCTTCCACTGTTCCGTCAATCACACAGTCACTGGCAAACTGAGAATTACTAACTTTCGCTTCTTTAGAATAATAAGTTGGTGCTCCATTTTTCACTTTTGTAATGACCGGTTGACTACGATAAAATAATGCATTGTAATTATCCTCATCTAACAAGTCCATATTTGCATCATAATAACTTGAAACATTTTCAATATTTTTCAAGTAACCCGTATATTCATAACCATGTACTTTATTTTTTTTCAAACTGTGTCTAATTAAGACATTGATATCGCCTTTTATACGATTATTCGCTGCCTCAGTCGTTAATTCAACAAATTTGTCCTTGCTCATAATCGCAATTCCCATTCCAATAGCCATTTTTGTTTCATCTTTTGATAGTTCACGTGCTGGAGTCAGAGCAGTTACTTTACTATCTCCTTCTGCCGCAAATGATAAACAATTATCAATCGAATCCGGTAAACAAAATCCTTTTGAAACATTTTTATAAACAATGGTGATATCTGCTTCATTTTCAAGATGGCTTCTTAAAACACCTTTCACATCTACGTTGCACAACATTTTACTGCCCATAACCACTACATAACCTTTTTTAGAATGTTGCACAAAATCAATTTGGTCTTGGTAATAACTGCTAATTTCGCCTGGTTCTAATTTTTCTAAGGCCTCTTTGATTTCTGCTCCTGAGTGAACGAATAAACCCCCACCAACGGTAGAGTCCATCCCCCAAGGGTAACCACTTCGAACGTGATCCATTAATGATCTAGCGCTGCCTCGGACAAATATGGCAACAGAAGAAACTTCTGCACTGTATAAACTAGAAAGCGGAAAATCAATTAATCGGTAACGTGATCCAAACGGCAATGCCGCAACTGCTCTTTTTTTCGTTAAAGGCATCAATTGTCTTTCTGATTCATCTAAATTTAAAACTGCACACAGCTGTTCTTTAATCTTCATCTTTTAACCCTCCTACCTCTTCTGCATATCCAATAACCGTAATATTTTTTTCATCTCCATTAATTTGAGCTCCATCATGAACTTTTGCATTTTCTCCAATAATGGCACAATTGATCGTTACATTTTCTCCAATCGTTACATTTGCCATGATCAGACTGTCTTTAATTGTTGAATTTTTACCCACTTTGACATTATGAGATAAAATTGAATGTTTAACTTCTCCAGCAATATAACACCCATCAGCAATCATTGAATCTGAAACATTTGACGATTTCGTCAAAAATTGTGGCGGCGCAGAAGGATTTTGAGTGTAAACCCTCCAGGATGTATCTCTTATATTCAATGCATGATTTGGATCTAAAAATTCCATATTCGCTTCCCAAAGACTTTCAATCGTTCCTACATCTTTCCAATAGTCTTTAAAAGCGTAAGCAAAAATATTCTCGCTGTTTCTTAAATAAGCAGGGATAACATCTTTCCCAAAATCTTCCATCGTTCTATTTTTCGCATGATTGTCAACAAGATATCTTTTCAACATTGGCCAATCAAAAATGTAGATTCCCATTGAGGCTAAGTTACTTTTAGGTTCTGCTGGTTTTTCTTCAAATTCAATAATTCGATTTGTCTGATCGGTGTTCATGATACCAAAACGGGGAGCTTCTTCAATAGGAACTGGAATAACACCTACTGTTAAAGCTGCATCCTTTTCTTTATGAAATTCAATCATATCTTGATAGTCCATTTTGTAAATATGATCTCCGGAAAGAACTAGTAGATATTCAGGATTATAGCGGTCAATGAAATCAATATTTTGATAAATAGCGTGAGCCGTTCCTTTAAACCATTTTTCACCATCTACACTTGAATAAGGTTGTAAAATCGTTGCCCCACCATCATGTGTATTTAGCCCCCAGCTTTCACCATTTCCTACGTGAGTATTCAATTCAAGCGGCTGGTATTGGGTAACTACACCAACATTTTTGATTCCAGAATTAGCACAATTACTTAATGCGAAATCAATGATCCGATACTTTCCACCAAAAGGTACAGCTGGTTTAGCAATATCTTTGGTTAACTTTCCAAGCCTTGTTCCTTGTCCTCCTGCTAAAATCATAGCTAATGTCTCAGTTTTTTTCATTGTTCTAACGGAAGAATCATCTTGCCATTCTTCCTCTACCCTCCTTTTTATCTTTTAGCTTTTTGGTACTCCGAAAACTCTTTTAGGTCGTAAGATTACTACACTCATTGCCGGTACAATTAGTTCAATCGTATGGTCTTTTTGATTAGTCGTTTCTTTTACCGTTCTCAAAGGTCCCTGATTTCTTGTCCAAACTCCACCATACTCACTCATTTCAGTATTTAAACACTCTTCATAAACGCCTTCAAATGGCACACCCACCCGATAGTTTTTACGTTCAACAGGCACAAAATTGCAAATCACAACTACAAAATCACGTGGCTTTTTCCCTTTACGAATAAAAGTTAAGACGGTTTCATCCGCGTTATCCGCATTTAAAATTTCAATACCGGCTGCTTGATGATCAATTTCCCACAAAGCCCGTTCTTTTTTATAAATAGCATTTAAAGTTTCCATAAAATGTAAATGTTTGGCATTCATCTCATCGGTCAAATTTTGCCATTCTAATCCTTCATGAATTCGCCATTCTAGAAACTGACCAAAATCATTTCCCATAAAGTTTAATTTTTTACCTGGATGAACCATCATAAATGCCTCTAAAGTGCGTAAGCTAGCAAATTGATTGTATCGATCGCCTGGCATTTTATGCATTAAAGATTTTTTTCCGTGAACAACTTCATCATGAGAAAATGGTAAAATAAAATTTTCATTGAATGTGTACATGAAAGAAAAGGTGATTAAGTTAAAATGATGTTTCCGTAATGCCGGGTCCATTTCAAAGAACTTTAAGGTATCGTTCATCCACCCCATATTCCATTTGTAATTAAACCCTAAACCTCCCATATGAACAGGCTTTGTAACGTTTGACCACGCTGTACTTTCTTCAGCAATCATCAGTGTTTCAGGATGCCGTTCAAATACTTTTTTGTTTAATTTTTTTATAAACTCAACGCCTGCTCTATTATGATTGCTTCCATCTTCATTAGGTACCCACTCACCAATATCATAATCCAAGTACAACATACTTGACACGGCATCAACTCTTAGTCCATCTAAATGGAATTGTTCGATCCAGTAAAGAGCGTTAGAAATTAAAAAGCTTTGAACCTGATCTTTGCCTAAGTCAAAGTTCATTGTGCCCCATCGGTTATTTTCAGCTTTATTCTTATCAGCATATTCAAATTGTGGTGTCCCATCAAAATAAACCATACCGTAATCATTGCGATTAAAATGACCTGGAACCCAATCCATTAACACGCCGATATTTGCCAGATGAGCCGCTTCTACAAAATCTTGAAACTCTTCCATCTTGCCAAATTTTGACGATAATGCATAGTACCCAGTCAATTGGTACCCCCAAGATGCATCTAAGGGGTGTTCCATCAAAGGCATAAATTCAATATGCGTATAACCCATCTTCTTTACATAAGGAATTAGTTCATTTTGTAATTCAGGGATGGTATACCAGCTATCGTCATCATGATGTTTCCAAGAGCTGAGGTGTACTTCGTAGATATTTAGAGGACGTTCATAAACAGAAAAGCGTTTTTTACTGGCCGTCCAAAGACCATCTTTCCATTTCTTTTTCGGCAAATCTTTTACAACTGAAGCATCTTTAGGTCTTACTTCAAATTCAAGCGCATAGGGATCAATTTTTAATTTTACCGTACCATCAGATTGTTCTATACGGTATTTATAACATTGCCCTTCGATAGCTTGCTCACTAAATACTGTCCAACTGCCTGTACTGGCTATTCTTTCCATTTCGAGGCCTTCATGCCAATCTGAAAAATCTCCTACTAAACCAACACTTTTTGCATTAGGAGCCCATACAGTAAAACGAAAACCAACTTTCCCTTCAAAATTTTCCCGCTTACATCCCATAGTTAGATAACTATTAAAATGCTCACCCGTGTTAAACAAATACAACTCTTTTTCAAGATTAGCTTTAATTTCATCATTTACCGATCTATTCGTCACTTGATTCACTCCCAACTAAGCATTCTAAAATATGAAACTTTTCATCGTTTTATCATCTTTCTTTCATTTTACAACGAAACGATTTAATAATCGACCTAATCTTATAATTCTTTTAAAGTATTCCATTCAATCTTATGTTTGTAGTATACCATTATTTGAGGAAATCGCTTACTAATACACAATTGAAATTTTTATTTCCTCTACTTTGATCCTAAATTTAGAGTTATTTAGTTTTTAATTGGCTTCAGAATAAATACTGAATTGTTTATATTTAATAGTTCAATGTATTCGTCTAAACTATTTTCTTAGCAAAACCTTTTTTGTTTAATTGTTTGCCAATCTTTCTGTTCAAATAGAAAGAAATCCTAGCAAATGCTTTGTTAAAAGTGCGTAACACTGTTACTAATGGTAAAATGAAACTAACTAAGATTAGTTCTCCTTAGTTTTAACGACTAAAAAAGACTAGCGGAACGTCTCTTAAAGGAGGTGAATATATTGGAAATACTCTTATTAACTGTTGGCTTTATTGGTTTAGTAATAGCGGCATTAACGCCTCAATCGACGTTAGGTGGACTTTTAGCACTAGCAAGCTTTGGTGGTTACTTCTATTTAAACAGTTTAGAAAATTGGGTCCCTATTGTTATTTTCATTTTAGGCATTTGTCTACTAATCTTTGAAGTTTTTGTACCAGATTTTGGTGTAGCAGGTATCATTGGTTTTCTTTTAATTGTTGGCGGTGTTTATTTAACTAACGATGATTTGGGACTAGCGCTACGCGATTTAAGCATTGCAGTAGTAGCCGCTTCATTCTTAGTCATCATGCTTATTAGAAGAGGTTATTCCTTAGCTCATATAGAAAAACTCGTCCTTAAAAATAATTTGGACAAAAAAAGTGGTTTTTCGAGTAATAATGATGCATCCGTTTATTTAGGAAAAACGGGAACAACAACTACGCCTCTTAGACCATCTGGGAAAGTTCAGTTTGATGGCACAGAATTAGATGTCGTAAGCACAGGTGAGCACATTGATGCTGATGTTTCAGTTGTAGTTACAAAAGTAGAAGGATATAAAATTAGTGTTAGGAGAGTGGATTAAACATGACAACAGCTACAGAAACCACAACAAATTGGATAGGTTTTCTATTTATAGCCATTATCGTAATTATCGTTATCAGCTTATTTTTCCGTTTCGTACCCGTTGGATTATGGGTCACAGCCTATTTTTCAGGTGTCAAAGTCAACATAGGAACTCTTGTAGGAATGCGTTTAAGACGAGTAGCTCCACAAGATATTATCCGTCCACTAATCAAAGCGACTAAAGCTGGTTTAGATATCGATATCAACGAATTAGAAGCCCATTATTTAGCTGGTGGAGATATCAACCAAGTTATCGATGCTTTAATTGCCGCACAACGTGCAAATATTGATTTAGTATTTAAACAAGCTGCTGCAATCGACTTAGCAGGAAGAAATGTTTTTGAAGCCGTACAAGTCAGTGTTAATCCTAAAGTTATTGAAACACCTCAAATTGCTGCCATGGCAATGAATGGTATTGAAGTTAAAGCACGTGCAAAAGTAACGGTTCGTGCAAATATTGAACGACTTGTCGGTGGTGCTGGTGAAGAAACAATCATCGCTCGTGTTGGCGAAGGTATTGTAACAACCGTTGGTAGTGCCGCTAGACATACAGATGTTTTAGAAAATCCAGACTCGATTTCAAAAACAGTTTTAAGAAAAGGATTAGATTCTGGTACAGCTTTTGAAATTCTTTCAATTGATATTGCGGATATTGATGTTGGACGGAACATTGGTGCCAGCTTACAAATGGAACAAGCCCAAGCAGATAAAAATATCGCTCAAGCTAAAGCCGAAGAAAGACGTTCAATGGCGATTGCTCAAGAACAAGAAATGATCGCTGAAGTTCAAAAAATGCGCGCTCGCGTGGTTGAAGCTGAAGCCGAAGTACCTTTAGCATTAGCCGAAGCATTAAGATCTGGTAATTTAGGGGTAATGGATTATTACAATATGAAAAACGTTAATGCTGATACTAAAATGAGAAACTCTATTACAGGTTCTACAGAGAGAGAAAGTGATGAATAATGAATAGTTTATTGACCCTTGTTATTTTATTTCTAATAGGGACTGCATTCTTTTCTTTCATAACAACCATATTTCGTATTTTCATGTCCTTAATTGGAAATTCATCTGCTCCTTCAAAAGGCAAACAAAGACAAATTTCTCAACGAGCAGATTTAACTCACAAAGACTCTATTTCTTTAAAAGATGCTTTTATCGCTCACGACCCTGCCAGACTAAGATCACAAAAGAACACACCTGTTGACTCTTCCAAAAAAAGAAATCAGCAGACCCGTTCAAATCAATTATCTAGTCGTATGCAACAAGATGCAGCGCAAAGAAGAGCAGCAAACTTGCAAAAAAATACCAAAAGACGACCAGAACCCGTTCATTCCTCTTCCACTTCAAAATCAACTCTTTTTCACGAAAAAGAGTTGAAGAGAAATGCCAATCATACACAGTTTGAAAAAAATGATTTAACCACTTTAGTTCCAATTGAAAAAGTAACTTCTACAAATAAAGTTACTCATCCATCTCGAACTAAAAAAAATCAATTTCAAAAAGATCTTGTCAGAGGGATGATTTACAAAGAGATTTTAGATAAACCTCGTAGTTTAAGATAATATAAAAAAACGGCTCTTCGTCAAATAGTGAGGATGCTTCTAAAAATTCTTTCGGAATAGACGGATTTGCTTGAAAGATCTTAAGCCTAAAGTCTTAAGATCTTTCAAGCCTCAAACATCGCTTAATCGCTAAAGCGTTAAAGCGGTGTAATTCGCATTGAATGCTTTACAGGGCTACAAGCAATCCTATTCCTCCAGAAGTGTTAAGCGTGAACTAAATTCATCTATCAACACTAAAAAGTATAGAGCCAAAAAAACCATCAAGAAAGTCCGATAGGAACTTTCTTGATGGTTTTTCTTTTTGCTCAAGACTATACTTTCGCTTCTTCTTCATCATATTCTAGTGCTTTTGATCCTTGTACTCCAGAACTTACTCGAATAACGTTTTCAACAGGATAAACAAAAATTTTGCCATCGCCAACCGTCCCGGTATACAATGCTTGTCTAGCTGTTTCAATCACTAAAGAAATGGGTGTCTTACTTACCACTATTTCTAATCGTATTTTAGGCAATAAGTTGGCTTCCATCTCCACTCCTCTATAATAAGCTGTTTGTCCTTTTTGAATGCCATACCCTTGCACGTTCGTTACTGTCATTCCTGTGATTCCAATATCATTTAAAGCTTTTTTCAAATTGTCGAATTTAGCTTCATTCGCTATAATGTCTACTTTCATTAATTTAGCATTTTCGTCCGTTTTATTTGGATCTATATTACCTGTTTTAAAAGCTTGCGGTTGAACTCCAATAGCTTGATGGGCATCCTTTTCTTCAATAGAGACGCCCCCTATACCAACAAAAGCTAAATTAGTTTCTAGTTTTTCAAAATTAAACCCTTGAAACACTGGTTTTTGCCCAAATGGAACCGTAACAAAATCTCCATAACTCGATTCTAAACCATGTTCTGATATATCCATACCTGCAATCTCTTCTTCTGGTGTTACGCGCAATCCAATTGTTTTATCGACAAGTTTAAATGTAATGATCATCGTTGACACTACCCAAAGAGCTACTGAACCTACCCCTAATAACTGAATACCTATAAGATTAAAACCACCACCATAAAACAGACCTCCATCAGTTGCAAAAAAACCAACCAAAATAGTTCCTAAGGCTCCAGAAACTCCATGCACTCCAAATGCTCCAACTGGATCATCAATTTTAGCTTTCTTTTCAATAAATTCGATTCCATAGACTAAAGCACTAGCCGAAATTGCTCCAATAGCTACTGCACCAAATGGCGAAACCGTTGCACAACCTGCAGTAATTCCTACCAAACCAGCTAATGACCCATTAAGTGTCATGGAAATATCTGGTTTACCATACTTTATCCACGTTATCATCATAGCAACTAAAGTAGCTGTTACAGCTGATAAATTTGTATTCAAAAGAATTGTTCCAATCAGCGTTAATGACTCATCTCCAGTTGCCGAAACCGTTGATGCTCCATTAAAACCAAACCAAGCGAACCAAAGAATAAATACGCCTAGAGCCCCTAAAGTTAAACTATGTCCTGGAATAGCTTTTGCTTTTCCAGCTTCATCATATTTCCCGATTCTTGCTCCAACCATTTTCGCACCAATCAAAGCCGTTATTCCTCCTACCATATGAACAGCTGTTGATCCCGCAAAATCAACAAATCCTAATTGGGATAACCATCCTCCACCCCAAATCCAATGTCCTGAAATAGGGTAAACAACTGTAGAAATAACTAACGTGTATACGAGATAGGCACTGAATTTCGTTCTTTCAGCCATTGCTCCAGAAACAATTGTTGCGGCAGTTGCAGCAAAAACAGTTTGAAACATCAAGAATACATATCCCGGTATTGTCGTATCATAATTTCCTTGTACAAATAGGTCAGGTGTTCCAATTAAACCTGCTATACTTGGACCAAACATTACACCAAAGCCAATGATCCAGTACATTAAAGAGCCTAATACAAAGTCCAATAAATTTTTCATGATAATATTCCCTGCATTTTTTGCTCTAGTAAACCCTGTCTCAACCATTGCAAAACCTGCTTGCATAAAAAATACCAAAACTGTTCCTACTATTACCCATAACGTGTCCACAGATGAAAACATATTGTTACCCCCTTTTTTAATATGTTATAAAATCTAACATTAAAAAAAGAGTCAAACAAGTGATTTACTTGAATTAGCAAAAAAAACTAAAAAAACCTATCAATTGATGTTACTTTTAATGACATCAATTGATAGACTTTAGTTTTTTTATTCTTCATTTAACTTGTAATTATACAATGCTCCAATAATATTTCCATTATTTCCAAACTTACTACCCATAATAGTTGGAACTATAAAAAGCCCTTCTCCCAACTCTTCTTCATATACTTTTGACAGATTCTCTTTAATTAATTGAATCAGTAATGGATTTCCACTTATGCCTCCACTGATGATAATCCTTTCTGGATCTAAAATGGTTTGTAGATTGAATAATTGAATTGCTAGTGTATAGCAATATTCATTTAAACAGTTCGCCGCTTTTTTATTTCCAGCTTCAATTAATTCATACATCTTATATCCGTTTATAGACTCTATAGGCAGTTCACATTGAACGGCTATATTTTGAAACAATTTCTTAATGCCATTTTGAAATCCAAACATATAATCAGCATCTTTAGTTCTAGCACTATTCGTTTTAATAAAAGAAAATTCTCCTGCTGAATAATGGTGACCTTTCAGTACTTCTCCATTTACAACGATTCCGCCGCCAATGCCCGTCCCTAGATTAAGCATAATAGCATGTTGAATACCTTTTAAGTTTCCTTTCCATAATTCTCCAAGTGTTGCAGCTTTCCCATCATTTTCAACATGAATAGTCGTTTGGCATCTCGTCTCCAACATTTCTACCATATTCATTTTCTTGATATACTTTAACGATCCACCATGAACTGCATAACCAGTTTTGGATTGAATAATTCCAGGCATACTAATAGCCATTCCATCAATTTGATTAGCATACTCATCATAAATATCGCCCATCATATCTAAAAATTGTGTTAACGATTCCATAGGTGTTTTGATTGTTTTAATATCCCCTAATTCACCTTGGTCATCTATTAATCCATAATTTGTTTCTGTTCCTCCTATATCAATGCCTAGATAAAGCATTATTCTTCCCTCCTTAATTTTAAAACTACTTATTTATTTTTAGTTTATCACTATCACACTTCAAATAAAACGGTTGCATTAAATGTCATTTTTATTTATTTCATTTAACCATTGTTATGTAATACTATTCTAGCTTTTTGTCACACAACTAACATCATATTTGCACTTTATTTATGCTATAATTTTTAAGTATGAAACAAGTATGAGAATCTTATGGAGGTAGACTATTGAAAAAAAGAGTATTAACAGGAATTATGGCTACGATGTTATTTGCTAGTCCCTTTCTGCCAACTATCGCTCAAGCCGATACATTGGAAGAAATGGAACAACAAAAAAATGCACTTGAATCACAATCATCTGAGCTTAATAATAAAATCACTGAACAAGATGAAGCCTTAACTAATTTAGAAACAGAAAAAAGCAATTTAGAATCAGATATTACTATCCTGCAAAGTCAGATTGACGAAACAGTCTTAAAATTACATGATCAAGAACAAAAATTAGAAGAGTCTAAAGCAAAAGTCGAACAATTAAAAAAAGAAATCGAAGCTTTAAAAAAATTAATTGCTCAACGGACAGATAAGCTTGAAAACCAAGCTCGTTCTGTACAGACTGATGCTAGTGCTTCTAATTTAATAGGCCTTCTTATAACTGCTGAAAGTTTTACAGATTTAGTAGGCCGCATAGGTATTGTTAACCAATTGGTTACTGCCAACAAAGATATTGTTACTGAACAAGCAATAGATCAAGCATCTTTAGAAACTAATGAAGTAAAAGCTGAAGCTGAAAAAATTGCTGTTGAAGATACAAAAAACGCTATTGAATTATCAAAAAATAATTTAGTCGCTCAAAAAGCTGAAATGGATGATAAAATCGTCCAAGTTGCTATTCAATATGATATGACCGAAGAAGAAAAAAATACATTTGTTAATGAACAACAAGTCATCGCTACTCAAACCAGTACTTTATCTGAAGAAATGCAAAAAGAACGTCAACGCATTATCGAAGAGGAACAAGCGAGACAATTAGCTATTCAAAAAGCTGCTGAAGTAGCAGCTGCAAAAGCTGCAGCTGAGGAAGAAGCCAGATTAGCTGCTGTAGAAACTCAAGAAAAAGCTGAACAAGAAGCTGCTGCTCAAAAAGTTGCGGAACAAAAAACAACTGTGGCCAACTCAGCTCCTGAGAAATCAACAAACACGAATAAATCGAATAATTCGTCAAGCACTACTACTAGTCCTAGTAACTCAAGTCCTTCAAGTAACTCTAGTTCTTCAAAAAAACCAATTGTGACACAAAAACCAAAACCTACACCTTCACCTTCATCTGATTCAGGTTTTATTCGTCCTAGTGGCGGTTATATGACCTCAGCATACGGTTATCGCATTCACCCTATCACGGGTGTGTATAAACTACATGGTGGAACTGACTTTGGTGGTGGTGGAGCAATCGTTGCTTCTAAAAGTGGTACTGTTGTCTTTGCCGGATATGACTCAGGTTGGGGTTATTACGTGAAGATTGATCATGGCAATGGGATGCAAACCCTTTACGCTCACATGGTTGCAGGAAGTTTACTTGTTTCTCCAGGTCAACAAGTCTCTCAAGGTCAACAAATTGGTACCATGGGTACGACTGGTTCTTCTACTGGTGTCCATTTACACTTTGAAATGTACAAAAACGGAAGCCGTGTTAACCCAGCATCTTATTTATAAAATTAATTATCAACTAAAAAGAAGACAGATCATTCATTTGGAAAATGAATGATCTGTCTTCTTTTTAGGGCTTTATACTTTTTAGTGTGGATAGATTAATTTAGTTCATGCTTAACATTCTGGAGGAATAGGATGGCTTGTAGCCCTGTGAATTATTCAATGCGAATGACTCAGCTTTAGCGATTAGGCTGTGTTTGAGGCTTGAAAGATCTTAAGACTTTAGGCTTAAGACGGTACCAGGGCTCTTACAAGCAAATCGCTCTATTCCATAAGAATTTTTTGAAGCATCCATACTATTTGACGAAGAGCCCTTTTTAGCTAGTATAATATCTACCAAGAAATTTTTTTAGTAAAGGAAACAAAATGGGTGCTAATATCAGATAAAAACCGCCATTTCCGACTGCATGTAACGTGTCAAAAGGGAGCCCTGATGCATAATAAACCCAAAAATTTTGAATGCCAAAAAACGGAGCTTGCACTAAAGAAATCAAAAAACCATATAAATATCCTGTGAAACCAGCGTATATAAGCATGAATCCAAAAGGAATATTGTTAAAAAAAGGTTTAATAATCCATCCAGTAAATAAAACAATCCCACCAAACGAAACGATTTGAGCAATCGTCCAGACTCCCATTCCAAGTGTTATATTTGATAGAATAATTGACAATACGGCTACAATCAACGCATCAGTTACTCCTAACGTTAACGTTAAAATAATTAATATAACTGTCACAGGTTGGACATTTGGTAAAAACTGCAACAACTGCCGACTTACTTGACAAAGTGCCGTCATAAAAGCAAGTAAAGTGAGTCTTTGAAGTGATTTTTTTCCATTCATTTTAGTGTAAAGCATTTAAAAACCACTTCACTTGATCTCCATCTTTTACTAAGTATTCAGCTGCACCTACAGTTGGCTGTTTATCGTTCACCTCATACATCCAATATTTTCCTGCCTCTTCGTCTTGTTTCATTCCATCAATAGAGACAATAAAGCCACCTTCTTCCACTACTTCATACTGGTCTTTTAGAACTTCTAGTACACTAGTGCCTTCTTCTACTTCCATTTTTTTACTTGTGCCATCGACTTCTTTTCCATCTTGTTCTAATGAACTACCAACAGTTAGCATTTCTTTTGTTTGATTTTCAACTAAACTGCTTTGTTCTGAAGACGCAGTTTCTTTTGCAGACCTATCTCCACATGCTGCCAAACTTAGAGCCGTTAGTACTATAAATCCTACTTTTAAAATTTTCATTTTTATTTATTCCTCCAACAATCAACTATTTTATGATTTGTTATATTTTTTTATTTTAAATCCTCTTTTTTCAACTCCGGATGAAAAACTTTTCCTCCTCTTTCATATAAAATCTCTTTTACATTATAAGTACAATTAACTGCTCTCGCGATGGCATATAGATAATCAGACAATCGGTTCAAATAAATAGCTACCTGTTGATTTATCGCTTCTTCAGATCCAAGCGTGACAATCTGTCTTTCCGTTCTTCTGGCAACTGTTCGAGCCATATGTAATAAACTAGCTATTGGGTGACCTCCTGGCAATACAAAGGATTCAATTAAAGGAGCTTTATCAGCATATTCATCAATAATTGCTTCTAAATTTTGTACCGTTTCTTCTGTTACTTTACACTTTAGCTTTCCATGGATATCTGCTAAGTCCGTTCCGCAATCAAATAGATTGTGCTGAATTTCGATGAGTTCTCTTTTTAACACTCTGTCATTTTCAGTTAATTGACTTATGATATACCCCATTAGAGAGTTTAATTCATCAATTGTTCCATAAGCGTTAACTCGATTCGAATCTTTCTTTACCCTTGCTCCACCAATTAATCCTGTATCGCCTTTATCGCCTGTCTTTGTATAAAGTTGCATATTCATTCTCCTTTACCACTTTCTTAAACCACTATATATCAGTTCATTATATTTTTCAACCACAACATGTTGTGTCAAAACAAAAAAAGATTAAGTCGGTTGACCTAATCCCTTTTTGCCGATTCAACTAATCATTTCAGACTATCGCTAGGTTAAAAGTCATAACGGTGTTCCGAATAGTTGTACAATATAAAGATTTTCTCCATCATAATGGACACCAATACCGACCTGTTTAAAACCCATATTTACCATATTCTCATAATGGCCAGGGCTCTCTTTTAATCCTTTGAACAACCATTCAGCCATTTCTGTTTCATCTAAATAATTGGTTCCCATTGCCAAGTTTTCTCCTGCTAGCTGATAGGTATACTCAACGCCCGCTTCTTCTAAAACCGTAAAGGTGGCTCTACCGTCAGGACGCGTATGCGAAAAAGATTCTTCCGTTTCAATCGCTCGTATATTCGCTGCTTTTTTCAATTGATCATTAGAAGTTACTGGTGAAACGCCTACTTCTTTTCTCAATTCATTTAGTAACTCCAAGACCCTATTCTCTACGATTCCAACATCAATTTCATCCGTTTTCGTTAGGTCATTCGTACTTGTATTTACTGAATTCGTGCTCGTTGCTTGTTCTTGTTCACTAGTAACTGGATTTCCTTCGATAACTACACTCTGTTCATTGGTTAGTTTATCCGCCATTTGAGAAAGAGTGTTTCCAATTTTTGTACCTTCTAGAATAGTCGAATTTCCCAGTCCATAGCCAAAAAAAATCAATAGGATCACTATCAAACTATATGAGAAAAATTTTCTCATTCCATCAAACCTTTCTTTTATTCTACTTGACTGAAGTACTAGTTGTAGTATACCAAAAATCGTGTGCTACAAATACAGGTTGAAACGAAAACGATTGTTCTCTTTTTAACTTATATTTTACTAAGCATTTGGTGAACAAAAAAAGACCGTTTCTTTAAGAAAAGATCTTTTTTTATTTTAAACGTTTATTTAAAGTTTTCTATTAATTGATCCAACGTTTTCAAGATAGCTTTACTTACTCCAAAATCAATATTGAGTATTCCGACCGAGCTGCCTGAAATGATTGCTATCAATTCAACTTGCTCATTTTCTAAAGGATGGATATGGAGAGTCAAGGTTGCTACACTTTCATTTCGGTAAAAGTATTTCTCAAAAACGGTTAAGTACCCTTTTCCATAATCAAAATCAAACTCATAAGTAGTAGATTGTTCATAATTTTCAGCAGTCAAATTTTTTTCGAGGTATTTTAAAAGATCATAACTATTTCCATTCAAGATAACCTGCTTTTCTTTCATATTGTCCCATCCTTTAAATTTAGTTTATTCTATTATGCTGTTTTTTTTACCATTGAACAAGGTAAATGGTATACTTTCTTAGGTGAATTAGAGAATAACTAATCCAAGGAGGCAACAATTTGAAACAATACCAAACACTTTTATTTGATATCGATGATACATTACTAGATTTTACAGCAGCTGAGGATTATGCTCTCAGGTCTTTATTTGAAAAATATGATTTGGTGTTAACCGATGAGTTGAATCATTTTTATAAAAAGATGAATCATCAATTATGGTCTTCATTTGAAAAAGGCGAAATTGAGAAAGAACAACTGTTACATTCACGATTTTCCATCTTATTTCAACAGCTTGGCTTAACGGTAGACGGGGTTCATTTAGACAACCTATACCGTCATTATCTTGAACAAAGTGCTGTCTTAATTGACGGAGCAGAACAACTCATCAAGCAATTAGCAAATCATTACGATCTTTACATTGTGACAAACGGGGTTGCACGAACACAATCCATTCGTCTGAAAAATGCGGGTTTAACTCCTTATTTTAAAGGTGTCTATATTTCTGAAACCATAGGATACCAGAAACCTATGAAAGAATTCTTTACTCACGTTTTTGAAAATATTCCAAAACAAGTGATGGATAAAACGCTTATTATTGGCGATTCTTTGTCTTCAGATATTCAAGGAGGATTTAATGTGGGAATTGATACATGTTGGTTTAATCCAAAGAGCACAAAAAGCTTTATTCAGAACCCAACTTACGAGATTCAACATCTTACTGCGTTAGCAGACATTCTTTTATAATTGCATGATACAGATGATTCAAAATCATTCACTAAAATCGTTCAAAATTGACCTATACCAATTTTAAAAACATTGATTTATCAACCTTTTTAAGCTATTCTGCTGTATAATTTAATTGCATTCTCTTAGGTGTAAGTGCTACACTTAAGAACGAAAGAAACAAAAAAAGCATCTATTTTATACCCAAGAAGGAGAATTTTCATGTCATTAAAAGAGATTATTGCCGATTCAACTCGTATTTTTGAAGGGAAAGATGTTCCTGAAAAATACTTATTTGATGAATATGTCGGTCATGCAAAAAGTGTTTACGGTGTTGCTTTACCTAAGACAAAAGCTGAAGTGATTGCGTTAGTAAAATTTGCTATTCAAGAGAATCTAGCTATTATTGCTCGTGGAGCTGGTACTGGATTATCTGGTGCAACTGCTCCCGTTCAAAATGAACTGATTATCGATTTACACCTTATGAATCAAATCATTGACTTAGATTTAGAGACTTTAACATTGACTGTTGAGCCTGGTGTATTGCTTCATGAAATTCAAGAGTATGTTGAAAGTAAAGGATTCTTTTACCCACCAGATCCTGGCTCAAAGAATTCTTCTATCGGTGGGAATATTGCTACAAATGCTGGCGGCATGCGTGCTGTTAAGTATGGTGTAACAAGAGATTATGTTCGCCAATTAGAGGTTGTCTTAGCAACAGGTGAAGAATTAACCTTAGGCAGCGTTAATATAAAAAATAGTTCTGGTTATGACTTGAAAGATTTATTTATTGGTTCTGAAGGAACTTTGGGTATTACAACTCAAATCAAATTAAAAGTTATTCCGTTGCCTAAAGCTAGCTTATCTCTAATCGTTGCTTTTCCAACTCTTAAAGAATCAACGGATGCTGTTTTAACGATTCTGCAAAATGGCGTTGACCCTACAGCCCTTGAATTTTTTGAAAGAGAAACGATTCATTTAAGCGAAAAAGAAAAAGGGGTACTCTTCCCTAGTCAAAAAGGTGAATCTTATCTTTTAATCACATTAGACGGCGATAATATGGATGTTATCCACAACCGTGTTCAATTGCTTAAAAAAAGTATTCAGCCTCATAACGCTTTAGAATTAGTTGTTTTAGATACTCCTGAACTAGAGAAAACAGCTTGGGCTTTACGTGATTCTTTGTTAACCGCTGTAGTAAATTATACTGAGCAAGTAACGATGGATGAAACAGTTCCAATCAATCAACTTTCTACACTTTACCAATACACCAAACAATTGGAAGCAGAAAGTGGATTGAGTATGATTAGTTTTGGACACGCAGGTGATGGCAATCTTCATACGTGTGTTGCTCGTGGAACAATCACAGATCAACAAGAATGGGAATCAAAACGTGATGATGTGTTGACTAAAATGTATGCAAAAATCAAAGAACTAGGCGGGCTTCCATCTGCAGAACATGGTATTGGACTGATAAAAAAACCGTACCTTGCTAAAATGACAGACCCGAATTACCTAGCCTATATGCGTAAAATCAAGCAAGTTTTTGATCCACAAGGTCGTTTAAACCCAACTAAAGTGATGTAAAGAAGATCTAAAAAAAGAGTAAAGCCCACTCTCCTGTTTCGAGAGCGGGCTTTACTCTTTTACTATTTATGGTGTGAATTTAACGATTAATTGTCTAGCAGCTTTCACTTCATCTAAGCGTTTTACAGAGGTCGTATATGGTGCATTTAAGACCATATCTGGTGTCTCTTCTACTTCATTTGCTATTTGGATTAAAGCATCTGCAAATGCATCTAATGTCTCTTTTGTTTCCGTTTCTGTTGGTTCAATCATCAAGGCTTCATCAACGATTAACGGGAAATAAACCGTTGGTGCATAATAACCAAAATCTAAGATTCTCTTTGCAATGTTCAGTGTTGGAACACCTTGTTTTTTCTGTCTTGAACCGGATAAAACAAATTCATGTTTGCTGTATTGGGTATAAGGTGTATCATAATACGGTTCTAGTCGCTTACGTAAGTAATTCGCATGCAGTACGGCGCTTTCAGATACTTGGCGTAATCCTTTAGGCCCCATTGTTCGTATATATGTATATGCACGAACATTGACCCCAAAGTTTCCATAATATCCTTTTACACGGCCGATAGAATCAGGATAAGCTGCATTCAAAACATAATGATTTTCTTGTTTTTCAATCCGTGGAATCGGTAAATACGGAATCAAAAACTCCTTGACTCCAACTGGACCAGATCCTGGTCCTCCGCCACCATGTGGCGTGCTGAATGATTTGTGTAAATTTAAATGAACAATATCAAAACCCATCATTCCGGGAGTTGTTTGACCTAAAATAGCATTCAAGTTTGCACCATCGTAATAAACTAAGCCACCTGCTTCATGAATAATCTCAGCCATTTCGATAATATCTTTCTCAAAAATACCTAATGTATTTGGATTAGTCAACATTAATCCAGCAGTATCCTTCCCAACTTGTTTTTTCAATTCAACTAGATCCACTGTTCCGTTCGGATTAGACGGTATTTCAACTACATCAAATCCAGCAGCATGAGCACTCGCAGGATTAGTTCCGTGAGCAGAATCAGGAACCAATATCTTCGTTCTAGCAGCTCTATCGCCATTTTTAGTGTGATAAGCTTTTATCATCATCAATCCAGTCCATTCTCCTTGAGCACCGGCAGCTGGCTGTAAGGTGATGGCATCCATTCCTGCAATCACTTGTAGATCTTCTTGTAATTCATACAATAATTCAAGAGCTCCTTGGACCGTTTCAAGCGGTTGAAACGGATGAATCGCTGCGAATCCGTCATAACGAGCAACATCTTCGTTGATTTTTGGATTGTATTTCATCGTGCACGAGCCTAATGGGTAGAAGCCGTTATCTACACCAAAATTTTTAGTCGATAACGATGTGTAATGGCGCATCAATTGCGGTTCTGATACTTCTGGCAATTCAGCCGCTTCTTCACGAATCAAGTGTTGTGGAAACTTAGTCGTTAGATCGATTAAGGGAACATCACTTTCAGGAAGACTAAAAGCTGAACGTCCGGATTGACTTACTTCAAAAATCAAATCATTGTATTCCGTCATTTAGCCATTCCCTCCAATGCTTCAATAAATTGATCTATTTCTTCTTTTGTTCGTTGTTCAGTAACCGCGATTAACATTGCGTTCTTCATGCCATAATCAAATTCCAAATCGTATCCGCCAATAAAGCCTTTTTTAAGCAGCAGTTGATTAATTTCTTTAATTGGAGCATTCAGCTGCACGACAAATTCATTGAAAATTGGCGCTTCATTTTTCAATAAGAAGCCTTTATTTTCCATTTGTTTCGTCATATAATCTGCTTTTTCAATATTCAACTTTGCCATCTTTTTTATGCCTTCTTTTCCTAAAGCAGACATAAAAACAGCTGACGCTAATGCATTCAACGCTTGGTTGGAACTCATATAAGAAGTCGCTTTCTCACGGCGAATGTGCTGTTCTCTTGCTTGGAGAGTTAAAACAAATCCCCGTTTGCCTTCTGTATCGGTTGTTTGACCTATAATACGTCCTGGAATTTTACGAATATATTTTTTCTTGACTGCAAAGTAACCACAATGCGGTCCACCAAAATTCATAGCTAATCCCATCGGCTGCATGTCGCCAACTACAATGTCCGCTCCTAATTTGCCCGGCGATTCTAGTAAAGCTAAAGCTAAAGGATTGGCCATCACGATTAATAAGGCTTTATGTGCTGTAACTAGTTCTTTAATTGCTGCTAGATCCTCAACTGAACCAAAAAAATTGGGGTATTGGATGACAACAGCTGCAGTTTCATTATCTAGTTGTCCTTCCAATAAGGCTAAATTTGTACTGTCATTCAATAGATCAATCTCTGCTACTTGATAGTCATGCCCATTAGCAACCGTTTGAAGAACTTGTCTCCCTTGAGGATGAGCACCTTTAGAGATAAGAATTTTAGAACGTTTTGTTGCTCCAACAGCTAATGTAGCTGCTTCTCCAAGTGCAGTAAACCCATCATATAAAGAAGAATTCGCTGCATCCATACCCGTTAATTCACATACCATCGTTTGGAACTCAAACAAAGCCTGCAATTCTCCTTGGCTAGCTTCTGCTTGATAGGGCGTGTACGCTGTGTAAAATTCTGAACGAGAAATAACATGATCCACTACGCTTGGAATGTAATGATCATAAGTTCCAGCTCCTAAAAAAAGCGTATAATCATGAGCAGTAGCATTTTTGTCTGCTAATCGTCTCATTTTCTTTCTTAAAGCTGACTCATGAACAGCTTGTGGAATTGGTAAATCTTCTGTCAATCTAATTTCTGTTGGAATATCCGAAAACAATTCATCAACTGATGTCATTTCTAAAACATCTAACATCTCTTTTTGGTCTTGTACAGTATCCGGAAGGTATCTATATTCGTTCAATCGCTTATGCCTCCTCTTCAGCTGCCAATTCAGCAACGTAGGCTTGATAAGTTGTTTCACTTAACAAGCCTTTTAATTCAATCGGATTTTCTAATTGAATCTCTGCAAACCAACCTTCTTCATATGGAGAATCATTGACTAATTCAGGTCCGTCTTCTAATTCTTCATTAACAGCTATAATCAATCCAGTAACTGGCGAAAAAATTTCTGAAGCTGATTTAATAGATTCAACAGTTCCCATTTCACTACCAACAGAAACCTCTGCATCTATTTCTGGAACTTCTACATATACGATGTCTCCAAGCTGTTCTACAGCGTAAGCTGTAATTCCTACACGTACTGTATTTTCTCCTAATGGCAAAATCCATTCATGGTCTTTACTATATAATCTTTCCTCTGTCATCATAAAGCACTCCTCATTCTTCATTATTATTTTGGTAGTTATTTTTCTCTTTTATAGAATGGCGTTTCTACAATTACGGCGTCTATTAGCTTATTGCGTACTTCAATTTTTACTTTTGTGTCTACTTCGTTTCCGTTGGTTGACAAAAGGGCTAATGCAATACTGCTGCCTAGTGTTGGAGATTTTGTTCCTGAAGTGATCACACCAATTTCAGAACCAGCTTCATCAAGAACCTTGTATCCATGTCGCGCGATTCCTTTTCCAATCAACTCGAGACCTTTTATTTTTTTATCTACTCCACTTTTCAATTGAGCTGTTAAAGCAGCTTTTCCGATAAAATCAGCTTCTTTTTTAGTTTTAACGGCAAATCCAATGCCTCCTTGAAGAGGTGAAATAGTGTCTGAAAGTTCATTTCCATACAATGAAAGACTCGCTTCTAAACGCAATGTATCGCGAGCACCTAATCCACAAGGCTGCAAGCCCTCTTCTAATCCTACTTCAAGCAGCAAATGCCATAATTTTTCGGTTTCTTTGGCTTCCAAATACACTTCAAAACCATCTTCTCCAGTGTACCCTGTACGAGAAATTAGGACAGGTGACAAGTCGTTTAATTCAACATGCTGGAAAAAGTGAAACGGTTTGAGTTTACTCAAATCATCATTTGCTAGTTTTTGTAAGATTCTTTCGGCATTTGGGCCTTGGAGAGCTAGCAATCCAATATCTTCTGATCTATTTTCTAACACAACGTCTCCGGTCAGATGTTTCTCCATCCACTGAAAGACTTTGTCACTATTTGATGCATTAGGTGTAACTAAATACCCTTCTTCATCTAGTTTAAAGATAATCAAGTCATCAATTGTACCGCCATGTTCATTCACGATAGCGTTGTATTGCGCTTGACCAATTTTTATTTTCGACACATCATTCGTCAATAAATAATTTAAAAATACTCCGGCATCTTTTCCTTTTACAAGAATCTCTCCCATGTGGGAAACATCAAATAATCCAGCATATGTACGGACACTCTTATGCTCATCTGCTATACCTGAAAATTGAACAGGTAAAGCCCAACCTCCAAAATCCATTAATTTAACATTTTTTTCTTTATAATAGTTGAATAAAGGTGTTTTTTTTAATTCTTTTTCCATCTTATATCCCCCATTCTTTCATGATAGGCAGCAAATAAAATTGTTGTTGTTCTTTTTTTTTAGTTTACCTCGTAAGTTAAATTTAACATTTTACCTTACTCTTTCATAGACTAACATTTGCTTTGATAAAAAAATAAGTGTCTGTTATTTTTTTCCTACTAAGGCATAATGATTGCTTTTTAAGGCTTTTTCTTTTAAGATTTTTATTGAAACCGTTTGCGTTTACTGGTATATTATACTACTATTCATAGAACTTGAGAAGGAGGGTTTCACATGATTACGTTATATTCATCTGCTAGTTGTACTTCTTGTCGCAAAGCCCGTTCCTGGTTAGTAGAACATGACATTCCATTCACTGAAAAGAACGTGTTTACTGAAAAAATAACCGACCAAGAATTGAAATCAATTTTGCAACTGACGGAAAACGGAACAATTGAACTCATCTCACAACGCTCACAAGCTTTTAGAGAACTAAATGTGGATATAGACGATATGCCTTTAGGAAAAGTATTGAAACTGATTCAGCAACATCCCGGAATTATGCGTCGCCCTATCCTTGTGGATGATAAGAGGTTGTTAGTTGGTTATAATGAAGAGGACATCCGCTGCTTTTTACCGCGAGATATCCGCAAACTAGAACTTTCCAAATTACACGATCAATTACCAGTCAACTTCTAATGATAAAAAAAATTCGTAGTTGTTATTATACGTAAAAAGACTTCTCTCCACTGAGTAAAATGGAGAGAAGTCTTTTTAGCCTCACAAATCAAATAAAGTATTAAATATTTCTGACATAACAGGATGAGTGATAACTTGGTCTCTCAGATACGTATATGGAATTTGATTATCCATTGCCATCTTAACTTGATTGACCAATTCATGTGCTTGGTCCCCAAAAAGAGTCACGCCTAAGATTTCATTTGTCTCTTTGTTGACGACTGCTTTGTACAAACCTCTTGTATCGTTAATAACATCTGAGCGGGTCGTTCCACTGACTAGAGCCGTATTCGTTATCACTTGATATCCTTGCTCTTTTGCTTCTGATTCGGTTAAACCCACGCGAGCAAATGCTGGCTCAATAAAAATCGAATAAGGTACATGTTGGCGCTCTGAACGCCTGCGATTCCTTTTACCCAATACATAATCAGCAATTAATTTCGCATCATTAATTGTAATATACGTAAATTGATAGCCTCCTCTAACATCTCCTAAGGCAAAGACATGTTCAACTGCGGTTTCTAAAAAGTCGTTTACTTCGACTCCGCCTGTTTCATCCACCACAATACCCGTACTCTCTAAATTCAAGTTTTTAGTATTGGGTTTGCGTCCGGTAGCGACCAAAACTGCATCGAATAAAAATTCCTTATGGTCTTCAGTTTCAAGTTTAACTAGTTCTTTTTCGTTTGAAACTTTATTTATTCTTGCATTCAGCTGGATTGTTATTTTTTTATCTTCCAGAACTTTTTGAACGGTTTGTGCTACCTCGGGTTCTTCTTTTGGCATAAACTGATCACCTGTCTCAAAAAGAGTCACTTTCGATCCAAACATAGCATAAATCGAAGCAAATTCTAACCCAATATTTCCTGCTCCAATAATGCCCAATGTCTTAGGTATTTTGGGCAATGATTGAAGTTCAGTGCTGTTGTAGACATTTTTTGTGTCTATTAACCCTTCAATAGGTGGATAGTAACTGTCTGATCCAGTATCAATAAAGATATATTCCGCTTCAAGTTCTTCCAATTTTTTGCCTAGATCAACTGTTATCACATGATTGGATTTGAATGAACCCATTCCGGTATATAAATCGACCCATTCGTTATTCTGCATGCTAGTAAACTCAGTGTTTCGATTTCTTTTAGTAACGTCGTTTTTACGTTTTAATGCTTCTGCATAGCCTTTTTCTTCACGAGCATCGTGTTCTAAAATTTTGGTAGGGATACAACCAATATTTACACAAGATCCGCCATACATCATCTCATTTTTTTCAATCAAAGCTACTTTCCATTCATTCGCTGTCAACTTAGTTGCTAAGGTACGAGCACCTTGGCCAAATCCAATAATAATCGCATCATACTTTTTCAAAATAACACCGTTCCCTTCTAAGATTATTTGTATTCGTTTTCTTAATCCGACTTTAGTATAGCATTTGAATACTCTATTAAAGAATAATCAGCTCACAAGATTTCAACATATAACCTATAATATAAAATCACATTAAAGAGTTTTGATTTACTCTGTTTATTAATTTGTTTTTGTAAACGTTGGTTATAAATGGTATTCTTATAAAAAAGTACATAGAGGTAGGTTATCTTATTTATGACAAACAATCTTGATCTTTCTAATCGAATTAACCAAAATTATTCCCTCTTATCAAAAAAAGAAAAGCAGGTAGCTGCATTTATACTTGAACATAAAAAAGACATTGAATCATGGAACATTAAAGATCTTTCACGTTTAACTGAGACTTCAAATGCTACTATTTCACGTTTTTGTGCGAAATTAAGTTATCGGAATTTCAATGAATTTAAAACATTTGTAACTCAAGAACTAAGCGGCAATCCTACCCCTTTGCAAGTACCCGTCAAAATTGCTAGCTACTATACACAATTGATTCATTCAGCATCTCAATTAATTGAAACAAAACAGATCAATGATTTTGTGGAAGCTATTCATCTTTCCAATAAAATTTTAATTTGCGGCGTTGGCAATTCTGGATTAAGTGCTATGGAATTGAAATATCGTTTAGTCAGAATGGGATTGATTGTTGACGTAGTAACCGATCCGCATATGATGTTAATGGATGCCGTGTTATTAAAAAAATACGATTTAATGATCGCTATTTCTAATTATGGGCAAACGCAAGCTGTCATTGATGCCTGTACGATAGCAAAAAAAGAGGACGCGACTGTTTTTGTCATTACCAATCAAAATCACACACCTTTAACAAAAATTGCCGATCAAGTACTATTCGCTTCTGGTAGAACATCTATTCCAGATGAACAATTTATCAATAGTCAATTGCCAATCCACTTTATTTTAGACGTATTGTGCTACGTTTTATTAGAAAATAAGTCTTATAAAGAGAACAGAAGAAAAACTTTAACTGCGATAGATTTGAATTAAAGTGAAATAAAAAAACAAAAAAGCTAGTAAAAAGTGGCCTAAAACCACTCTTTACTAGCTTTTTATTTTCACTTGTTAATTTACTTCTTTCATTTTCCCAACAAACTCAGCAGTGATTAATTGAGGCCGAGTAATAGCACTTCCCACTACAATTGAATGCACTCCAAGTTCTTTACACCTTTTCGCTTTCTCAGGTGTATCGATGTGACCTTCAACAATAACAGGAACGTTGACAGTCTCTAAAATGATTTTCAAACGTTCAAAATCGTTGTCTGCAATATTTTGGCCTTCAGATTTTTTTGTGTATCCCATTAAAGTAGTAGAAACACAGTCAAAACCAATTTTCTCTGCTTCAATTACTTCTTCTACAGTTGATGCATCAGCCATTAGTAAGATGGAAGGATATTTAGAACGAATCGCTTGAACAAATGACTCCAAGGTTTCCCCATTTGGTCTAATGCGGTCAGTAGCATCTAGAGCAATCATATCACATTTAGACTTAGCCAACTCATCAATTTCTTTCATCGTTGCCGTAATAAAGACTGCTGAATCTTCATAGTCTCTTTTAACGATTCCAATAACCGGCAAGTCTGTATTTTTTTTGATTTCAATGATATCTTCTTTAGAATTTGACCGAATCCCTTTTGCTCCACCCTCTTCAGCGGCAACAGCCATTCTTCCCATAATATATGAACTGTGTAATGGTTCATTGTCTAAAGCTTGACATGAAACAACTAATTCTGATTTTATTTTATCCAACATATTCATTTTTATTCGTCTCCTAACAATTCTTCAATCTCATTTTTAATAACAGACACTTGCGGTCCATAAACAACTTGGATTCCATTTCCTCTTTTGATTAGTCCTTGACTGCCCGTTTCTTTTAATAGTTCTTCATTGACTAAAGTCTCGTCTTTAACGGTGACACGTAGTCTAGTAGCACAATTGTCAACATCCACTAAATTGTCTGCTCCGCCTAGACCATTAACAACATCTAGTGCACGGCCTTCTACTTTTGCTTTGTTCCCAGCAACTTCTATTTTATCCGTTCTACCTGGCGTTTGGAAGTTGAATTTTGTAATTAGGAACATGAATGTGAAGTAATACAAGAAGAACCAGACTACTCCTATTACTAATACCATTATCCAATTTGTGCGTTCATTTCCTTGCAAAACCCCGAATAGAATAAAGTCTATAAATCCACCAGAGAAGGTTTGGCCAATTGTTATCTCAAAGATATGTGCTAACATAAATGCAAGTCCATCAAAAACAGCATGTACTACATATAATGCCGGTGCTATGAATAAGAATGAAAATTCTAGCGGTTCTGTAATCCCTGTTAAGAAGGATGTTAAGGCTGCGGACAACATCAACCCGCCAACAACTTTTTTATTTTCCGGTTTTGCTGTTTTATAGATTGCAAATGCAGCTCCAACTAAACCAAACATCATTGTAATGAAACGTCCTGACATGAAACGTGCTGTTCCACCGAAGAACTCTTGTGTTGCTGGATCAGCTAATTGAGCAAAGAAAATATTTTGTGTTCCTTGAACAAGTTCTCCACCGACTTCCAATGTTCCTCCAACAGCCGTTTGCCAAAAAGGAAGATAGAAAATGTGGTGCAATCCAACTGGTCCCAGCATACGTAAGATAAATCCGTATAAGAATGTTCCTAAGTAGCCAGTAGCATTAACTACATCGCCTACGTTAGTAATAAGACCTTGGAATACTGGCCATACAAAATACATAATAGCTCCTAAAATAATGGCTGAAAAAGACGTGATGATTGGAACAAAACGTGAACCACCAAAGAATCCAAGATAGGTTGGCAATTCAATTTTATTAAAGCGATTGTGTAAATAACTGGCTAAAATCCCAACTATGATCCCTCCAAAGACTCCTGTTTCAAGTGTTTGAATACCTAATGTACTTCCTTGACCAACTGCAGCAAGGTTATCCACAGCTAATTTTCCATTAATAGTCAATATCGCATTAATACTTGAATGCATAACCAAGTAACCGATCAAAGCAGCTAAAGCAGCTGTCCCTTTATCTGATCTTGCTAATCCAATAGCTACTCCCACTGCAAAAATTACAGGTAAATTACTAAAGACGATATTTCCTGCAC